>JALYMB010000093.1 GCA_030773935.1 Actinomycetota bacterium
TGGTGGCGCTGGCCGAGGTACGAGATATCACACCGGTGCGTGACGCGTCCGGCCGGCTCACCGCGCTCCCCGAGCCCGAGCGCGTCCTCGCGGCATGTCTCGACAGCATCCGCCGCGTACAGGCCCAACGGCCGGCCAACAAGCGACTGCACGGAAACAATGTACTGCTCTACGTCTGGCCGTCCGTGGAGGTGCCGCTCGACGAGCTGCTCGCGGTCACGCGAACGCTGGCTCCGATCACCGCCGGGTTGGGCCTGGACGAGGTGTTGATCGAGGCGAACGTCCCGACTCCCCCCGACGGCGAGCTGCGCAACATGGCCCTCGGCTTCTCCTACCAGCCCGGCGTGGGGGTCACGCTCTCCGTGGCCGAACCGCCGACCGAGCCCCTGCCGACTCTCGGGGATTACGCCCAGAAGGCGCTGCGGGCGAGGCGCCGTGGGACGGTGTACCCCTACGAGCTCGTTCCCGCATTGACCCGCGAGGGTGGGACGTTCACCGAGTACGACCTCGACGACGACGGCCACCTCGTGCCGGTCGAGCGGCCCTTCGGAGGCCACAGCGCCGGGATCGTCGTCGGAGTCGTGCGCACGATCACCGACCGCTATCCCGAGGGCATGGTGCGCGTCGCGATCTTCGGCGACCCGACCAAGGCACTGGGTGCGATCGCCGAGCCCGAGGCCGTTCGCATCATGCGGGCCCTCGACCTCGCGGAGGACATGGGCGTGCCCGTCGAGTGGCTCGCGGTGTCGGCCGGGGCGAAGATCTCGCTGGAGAGCGGTTCGGAGAACATGGACTGGATCTCACGGGTGCTGCGGCGGCTGATCACGTTCACGCAGGCGCGGGGCGAGGTCAACGTGATCGTCGCCGGGATCAACGTCGGCGCCCAGCCCTACTGGAACGCGGAGGCCACGATGCTGCTGCACACCCGCGGCATCCTCGTGATGACGCCCGACAGCGCGATGGTGCTCACCGGCAAGCAGGCCCTCGACTACTCGGGCGGCGTCTCGGCCGAGGACAACTTCGGGATCGGTGGCTACGACCGGATCATGGGACCCAACGGCCAGGCCCAGTACTGGGCGGCCGACCTGACGTCCGCCTGCGAGATCCTCTTCGCTCACTACGAACACGCATACGTCGCGCCCGGCGAGCGCTTCCCCCGGCGCGCGGCGAGCACCGACCCGGTCGACCGCGACGTCCGCAGCTATCCGCACAACGCTCCGAACAGCGACTTCCGGACGGTGGGCGACATCTTCTCGATGGAGACGAACCCCGAGCGCAAGAAGCCGTTTGACATCCGCGCGGTGATGCGCGCCCTGGCCGACCAGGACCATCGGCCCCTCGAACGCTGGGCGGCGATGGCGGGCGCCGAGAGCGCCGTCGTGTTCGACGCCCACCTGGGCGGCTATCCGGTGACCCTGCTCGGCATCGAATCCCGGCCGCTGCGCCGCAGTGGCTTCCTGCCCGCAGACGGACCTGACCAGTGGACGGCGGGGACGCTGTTTCCGCGGTCGTCGAAGAAGGTGACCCGGGCCGTCAACGCGGCCAGCGGCAACCGGCCCCTGGTGGTGCTGGCCAACCTCTCGGGCTTCGACGGCTCGCCGGAGTCTCTGCGCAAGCTGCAGCTCGAGTACGGGGCCGAGATCGGCCGCGCGGTCGTCAACTTCGACGGCCCGATCGTCTTCTGCGTCGTCTCGCGCTACCACGGAGGCGCGTTCGTGGTCTTCTCGGGCACGCTCAACGACAATATGGAGGTGATCGCCGTCGAGGGCTCATACGCGTCGGTCATCGGCGGTGCTCCGGCGGCCGCGACGGTCTTCGTCCGCGAGGTCAGCGCCCGCACCGACGCCGATCCGCGGGTGCTCGAGCTCGAGGCCAGCCTGGACGGCGCCGAGGGCGACGAGCGAGCCCGGCTGCAGGTCGAGCTGGCCGACGTGAGGGCTTCGGTGCGCTCGGACAAGCTCGGCGAGGTGGCGGCCGAGTTCGACGGCGTCCACACCGTCGAGCGGGCGCTCCGGGTCGGTTCGATCGATGCCATCATCCCGGCCGCTCGTCTTCGGCCCCACCTCATCGAGGCCGTCGAGCGGGGGATCGC
>JALYMB010000094.1 GCA_030773935.1 Actinomycetota bacterium
GCCGAGGGCTGGGCGCGCTTCGTGAACCACCCGGGTCCGGTCGTGGTCGGTGCGACCCAAGGCGCCGCCTGCTTCGGCGCGGCGTACGAGTTCGTGTTCAACGTCGCCTATCACCTGAAGAAACAGAGGCTGAAGGTGCCGGTCTCTTACGTAAGCGCCGAGCCGTTCGCCGGGCACTTCGGGATCGGGGGGCTTCCAGGCGGCGAGAAGATGCTCGGGATGTTCTTCAAGCACACCGGTATCGAAGGCATCTTCGATGTCGCGATGCAGGAGATCGTGCCAGGTGAGATCCGGCTCACCGATGGCAAGAAGATCCCGTTCCGCTACGCCATGGTCGTTCCGCCGTTCGTGGGGGCCGAGGTCGTCAAGGCAAGCGGGCTAGGCAACGCGAAAGGGTTCATCGACGTGAAGGACACCTATCAGACGTTCGGCCATCCGAACGTCTACGCGGTGGGGATCGCGGCCGCCGTCAACGCGCCGTGGCAGACGGCGAACGCCGTGGGCGTGCCCAAGACGGGCTTCCCCGCTGAAACGATGGCTCACGTCGCGGCGACGAACATCGCGTCGCAGATCCGGGGGGAGGAGCCCACGAAAGAAGAGGGATTCGGCGACATCCCGGCGGTGTGCATCATGGACGCCGGCAACAACGGGGTCGCGATCCTGGCGGACAAGATGCTGCCGCCCCGTAAGCACGGGGTGATGATCCCCGGTCCTCAGAACCATGCCGCGAAGATCGCCTTCGAGAAGTACTTCCTCTGGAAGATGAAGAACGGGTACGTGAGGCTACCGTAGTGGAACGAAGAGGGGACGTTGGCACCGGCTTGCTGCGCTTGTTCCCGACACGTTGACTAGCGTAGGCCACGCGGCGGACACTGTGCGTCTCGCGCATTAGGAGGCACCATGGGTCGGATCACGCGTCGGCGCTTCGTCCAGTATGGGCTGGGAGCGGGGGCCGCGTTGGCGGTCCCGTGGGCGTCACGGATTCCGGTGGCAAGAGCATCGAAGGGCGGCAAGCTGGCGAAGTACATCCAGCCCGTGCCACTGCCGGGCGCGGGGATCGTTGTGGCCACGCCGAGCGGACCCAACGAGTACACGTTCACCCAGACCGAGATACGCCGGCATCTGCACCCCGACCTGCCGCGGACGCCGCTGTGGGCGTACGACGACGGCTCAGGGCTCGGAGGTCAAGCCGGCTCGTTCGGGATGGCGGTGGTGGGGCAGAGCGGGACGCCGCTTCGGGTGAGCTACACGAACGACCTCCCGGAGACGTACCCGGACTGGATCCCCGTGGACACCCGGCTCACGCCGCTCGGCAAACAGGTGCGGTTGATGACCCATCTCCACGGCGGGTTCGTCGCCGCCGACAGCGACGGCAACCCCGCGGTGACCCCCGACGGGTTCGGTCACGGCGAGACGCAGAGCGTCTTCTACACCAACCAGCCGCCCCAGATGCCGGCCTCGCTCTTGTGGTTCCATGACCACGGCCTCGGCACAACGCGCCTGAACGTGTTCGCCGGCCTCGCCGCCGCCTACATCCTTCGTGACGAGTTCGATACCGGGAACGAGCCCAACCCCATCGGGATCCCGGGCGGGGCTTACGAGATACCGCTCGTCATCCAGGACCGCCAGTTCAACCCCGACGGCACGTTCCTGTACCCGACGACCGACATCGAAGGCGCCACCTGGATCGGTGAGTACTTCGGCGACACGATGCTCGTCAACGGCAAGGTCTGGCCCTTCCTCGACGTCGAGCCTCGGATGTACCGGCTGCGGATCCTGAACGGGTGCAACGCGAGAATCTTGAGCCTCGACGTCGGCGGCCCGAGCCTCTGGCAGATCGGCGCCGAGGGCGGCATGTTCGACAAGCCGGTGTCGGTGAAGAGACTCGTGTTGGCCCCCGCCGAGCGGGCCGACGTGCTCGTAGACTTCAGCAGGTTCGCCGGCCAGACCCTGGTGCTCAAGAACCACAACCCTTCGAAGCCGGTGGTGACCCCGGCGCCTTCGCTGACGCAGGTCATGCAGATCAGGGTGGGTGATACCGTCAGCCGACCGGGGCCGAGCTCTGTTCCATCGAGCCTGCCCGGACGCGCCGCCGACCTGCACAACCCGGTCAACACTCGGTTCATCACGCTGAACGAGATCGACATCGACGAGGCGACCTGGTTCTTGAACCTGAACGGTGTGCATTTCGACGAGGGACCGACGACCGAGACCCCGAAGGTTGGCACGGTGGAGGACTGGGTGTACGTGAACCTCACGGGGGACACCCACCCGATGCACATGCACCTCGTCACGTTCCAGGTGGTCGGCCGGACACCGTTCGACGCCGAGGCCTACGAGGAAGGGAACGAGGGTCCGCACGGCGTCCCCGGCGGGATCGACCCGAGGCCTTTCGCCACCGGCCCGATGCTTCCGCCCGCACCCGAGGAGCGGGGCTTCAAGGACACGGTCAAGGTGAACCCGGGATCCTTCACGACCATCAGGGCGAAGTTCGAGCTGCCGATAGCTGTGACGGCACCCCAGGACTACGTCCACCACTGTCACATCGTCGAGCACGAGGACAACGACATGATGCGGCCGTTCACTGTCACGCCCTGACCACGACGCGCCCTGGCCTATCTCCAGGCCGAAATGAACGGTTGTCTCGCAACAACTCGCACGTCTCAGACGACCGGAGAAACCGCCTTGTCGTCGCGGTAGCCGCGCCCTCTACCTTTCGACTCATCCGGGAGCGACGCCCGCCGACATGAAGGCTGCGCTGCTCGCCGCAGCGGAGCCCGGACCGATCATTGGCGATTCGGTCACCTACCCCGAAGGCGTCGTGAACGTGCCAGAACCCATCGATTTGAATGCCGTCGGGTCCGCTGGTCACGACCTCGGTGACCGCGGGATCCCCGACGGGCCTCGATCCTGCCCTGCTCCGTTGGCCGTCTACGCTGTTGTCGATGCCAACCGTCTACGACCTGTCGCTAGAACAACTCACCGACCGTCTCGTCGGGTGGGGGGAGCCGGCCTTCCGGGCGAAGCAAGTCTGGTCCCAACTGTGGAAGCGCGCAGCGACCTACGATCAGATGTCGGACGTTTCCCCGATGCTCCGGGAGCGACTTGCGGCCGAACTGCCCTTGGGAGTTGAGGTCCTCGACGAGCACACGGCCGACCGGGGCGCGACACGCAAGGCGCTGCTGCGTCTTGGTGGCGAGCACGTCATCGAGACCGTGCTCATGGGGTACCGCGGCCGGGTGACGGTCTGCGTATCGTCGCAGTCGGGGTGCGCGATGGGTTGCACCTTCTGCGCGACCGGACAGATGGGCTTGCGGAGCAACCTGACGGCGGGTGAGATCGCGGCGCAGGTGGTGTGGGCACGCCGGGAAGCGGGGCGCCTCCCAGCCAGCACCCCGCAGCGTCTCACGAACGTCGTGTTCATGGGGATGGGCGAGCCCATGGCGAACGAACGTCACGTCTTCCGGTCCCTCGATCTGCTCACCGGACCGGCCGGCGTCGGCGCACGCCACCTCACCGTGAGCACCGTCGGCATCGTGCCGGGCATCGAGCGCCTGGCTGACCGAGCGCCGCAGGTCGGCCTCGCGGTCAGCTTCCACGCCGCGACCGATGAGCTCCGCGACGAGCTGGTCCCTCCCAACAAGCGGTATCCGCTGGCTCGGTTGGAGGCGGCGATCGCCGGCTGGCGCGCGAAGACCCGGCGCCGCCCCTCCATCGAATGGGCCATGATCGCCGGCACGAACGACACCGACGAGCAGGCCGGGGCGCTGGCGCCGATCGCGAAACGTCTCGGTGCCCACGTGAACCTGATCCCGCTGAACCCCACGCCCGGCTCGCCGGCGGAGCCCAGCTCGAAACGGCGGATCCACGGCTTCGTCCGGGTGCTGCAGGCGGCGGGCCTGAACGTGACGGTCCGGGACACGCGCGGCCGGCGGATCGACGCCGCATGCGGCCAGTTGCGCCTGGAACACGTGTCTGGCTAGGGTCGCGGCATGGGAGCCGGCTCGGACTTCTACGAGAAGACGTACTCCTCCGGCGAGGCCGACCCGCAGCGGCGTGTTCGGCTCGAGACCTACGACGAGGACCTGGGGCAGGCGGGGTGGCTCCAGGCCGCAGAGGCGCGCGAGTTCGCGTCGTGGCTCGGTTCCGGTCTGAGGGAGATCCTCGACGTTGCGTGCGGCTCCGGCGGTATCTCGACGCTGCTCGCGGAGGAGACGGGCGCCGCCGTCACGGGCATCGACAAGGACCCGCACGCCGTCGAAGCAGCGCAGTCCCGGGGCGCCCCAAACTGCGGATTCCAGGTGGCGGACGCGAACGATCCGCTCCCGTTCGCCGACGCGTCGTTCGACGCCGTGTTCTCGAACGACTCGGCGCACCACCTGCGCGACCGGACGGCGGCGCTCCGCGACTGGGCGCGGCTGCTGCGTCCCGGCGGTCGGGTCCTCTACACGGAGGGCCTCGTTCACACGGGCCCGATCTCCAACGACGAGATCGCGAGGCGCACCTTCATGGGGTTCTTCGTGCTGACTCCGCCGGGTGGCAACGAGCGCGCGATCGAAGACGCAGGGCTGATCCTCGAACGTGCGGAGGACCGCTCGGATGCGGTCGCGACCGCGGGTGCCGGCATGCGCGCGGCCAGGGACCGGTACCGCGAGGAGGTCCTGCCGCTCGAGGGTGCGGGGGCGTTCGATCGATTCCAGGATTTCCTTGAGGTGGCAGCGCGCCTGGCCGCGGAGGGCCGACTCTCGCGATGGGTGTACGTGGCGCGGAAGCCCTGACCCGCTCGGCCGGGGCCTCTACGGGCGCCTCGACCTCCCCGTGGTCCATCGTGCCGTGACCGTCTCCATCTGATCCCGACCCGTTGATTCGGCAGCCGCAGCGGCGTACACAGTCCCCATGGCCTCCCTCTCCATCGAGGAACTCGCGGCCAGGACCCCCGATACCCGGGACCGGTCCGTGGACTTCCTGCGGGCCGTCGCGATCCTCGCGGTCGTGTTCGGGCACTGGTTCATCGGGATCATCTATTGGGACAACGGCATCATCGGCACGACCAGTGCGGTCGGGGTGACCTCCTACCTGTGGCTGGCGACCTGGTTCTTCCAGGTGATGCCGATCTTCTTCTTCGTCGGGGGTTTCTCGAACTACGTGGCGTACAAGGCCTACCGTGCGCGCGGCGAGACCACCGGCACGTTCATCCGCTCGAGACTGGGGCGGCTGTTGCGACCCTCGCTTGTGTTCCTGGGGATCTGGGCGGTCGTTCAGCTCGTGCTGCACCTCACCGACACCGGCGCGCCGACCGGGCCGCGGCTCTGGGGCGACACGCTCCTGCTGCGGGGCATGAAGCCGCCCGGCGCAACGGTGCCGTTCGGGCCGCTGTGGTTCCTGGCCGTGTACCTCGTGGTGGTGATCGTGGCCCCGCTCACGATCCGCTTGCACGAGCGCTTCCGCTGGTGGGTGCCCGCGGCGATGGTGGCCGGCACCGTGGCGGCCGACGTCATCGGCTTCATGGGCGGCTTCCACCTTGCACGCTGGTGCAACGTGATCTTCGTCCTGCTGTTCCCGCACCAGCTCGGGCACTTCCTGGGGGACGGCTCGTTCGCGCGGATGCCTCGCCGGGTGTTCTGGGCCATGGTGGCCGTCGGCCTGGGCGGCCTGGTGCTGCTCACGAACCCGCCGATGTGGGAACTGTTCGGTCACGTCCGCTACGAGTGGTTCCCGGGCATCGGCGCGTATCCGAAGAGCCTGCTGGGCACCGACGTGGAACGCGTCTCGAACGCGTTCCCGCCCACCCTGTGCTTCCTGCTCGGGGGAGTGTGGTCGATCGGCGCGGCCATGCTGCTGCGACCGGCTCTGCAACGGTGGCTGCAGCGTCCGCGTCCGTGGAGGTTCACGATCGCCGTGAACGGCGTGATCATGACGCTGTTCCTCTGGCACATGACGGCGTACCTCCTGGCGATCCTGCTCCTGTGGCCGTTGGGGTTGGGGCAGCAGACCGACTCCACGCCGCGATGGTGGATCGAGCGGATCGTGTGGCTCGGCGTGCCGGCCTTGATCCTGGCGGGCCTGGTCGCGATCTTCGGCCGGTTCGAACGTCCCCGGCTACGGCAGGCCCCGGCGAGGAGCGCGGGCTAGCATCCAGAGCGTGGACATCAGGATCCAGTGCGTCGTGGTGGACGCCCACGATTGTGAGCTGCTCGCGCGGTTCTGGTCGGCGGCACTGGGCTGGCGGATCACCGTCGAGACCGACGACGAGTGGTGCATCGAGCCGCCGGAGGGCAGTCCCGCCGTCGATGTCGCCCCCGACATCCTGTTCGTGAAGGTTCCCGACGCGAAGACCGTGAAGAATCGGCTCCACCTCGACCTTCGGCCGGCGGATCAGCGGTCCCAGGTGCAGCGTCTGGTGGACCTGGGGGCCCGGCGCGTCGACGTCGGCCAGCCCCGGGACGTCGGCTGGGTCGTCCTGGCCGACCCCGAGGGCAACGAATTCTGCGTGCTGGCACCGCTGCCGCCCGATCCCGCGTGAACCTTCCCCTGCAGCCGAGCGACCGGCGGGCGGATGCTACGGTCGGGTGCGTGAGCGTGCCCGAGACCCGAACCGCGATCCCGGCGCTCGTGGGCTCCGCCGCGAGCATCCTGTTGATGGCGCTCGTTGCCTCGGTTCCCGCCTCGCCGTTCCTGCCGGAGCTGGCGCCCGGCATGGCGCCGAGTGGGCCGTTCGCGTGGCTCGCCGACACGCTCGGTCTCGACTCGCTGCACGGCAACGCGCTGGTCGCGCTCGGCCTGCTCGCGGCGGCACTGGGCGTGGCCGCCTTCCTCGTGCTGCTGCGGCAGGCATGGCGCGGCCGGATCCCGCTGCGAGCGGTGGTCGGGCTGGCGGTGGCCGCCCACGTCGTCGTGGTCCTGCTACCGGTGCTGTTCTCCCACGACGTGTACTCCTACATCGCGTACGGTCGCATCGCGACCGTGTACCACGCGAACCCGTACGTGCAGACGCCAGTGGACTTCACCTCTGATCCGATCCTGCCGCTGGTTGGCTACAAGTGGGTCGACACGCCGGCCGTGTACGGCCCGCTGTTCACGGGTCTGTCGGCACTGCTCGCTCGGTGGGTGCGGTCGATCCCGGCGTTCGTGACGACCTTCCGGCTGATCGCGGCAGCGGCGAGCCTGGGCACCGTGGCGTTGATCGCGCGGACGACGCGGCGCGAACGACCGGCGCGCGCGGCCTTCGCCGTGGCGGCCTTCGGGCTGAACCCGGTGATCCTCTTCCAGTCGGTGGGCGGCGGCCACAACGACCTGCTGCTGGCGCTGGGCGTCGCCGGGGCATTCGTGCTGGTGCTGCGTGACCGGACGCTGCCGGCCGTCGCCGTGCTGGCGCTGGCGATGATGGTGAAGGCGAGCGCCGCCCTGCCGCTGCTCCTGCTGGTCGTGTGGGTGGTGGCGAGACGGCCCGAGGGCACGCGATGGCGCGCCGCGCTGACGCACGGCGGCCTGGCCGCGCTCATCGGCGCGGCGGTCTCCGCGCCGTTCCTGCAGACGCGGGATCCCTCGCTGGGGATGCTGGAGCTGTCGGGGCATGAAGGATGGCTCGCGCCCTCGCGCCTGGTGCGCCGCGCCCTGGACTTCGTGTCCGGCGACACGCTTGGCGTGATCGCGCGGATCGGGTTCGCGGCGGCACTGCTGATCTGCCTCGTGGCCCTCGCCCGCATGCTCATGCGCGAACACACGCCGGCCGCCGAGCTCGGCGCCGCCTGGGCGTGGTCGCTGCTCCTGCTGATGCTGCTGGGGCCGGTGCTCCTGCCCTGGTACGTGGCGTGGTCGCTCCCGCTCGTGTGGTTGCTGCCACGCGTGCCGCGCACGGTCCTGATCGGGACTGCGGCCGCGCTTGCGCTCTCGCAGTGGACTGCCGAACCCTCGTTCTACCCCGGTGCCTACGATGCGAACGTGCTGATCGGACATTACGTGTTGACCCCGTTGGTCCTGGTGTGGGCGGCGTGGCTACTGATCGACCTGCGCAGAAGGTGCCGCGACGGCCTGCCCCTGGGCCCCGAGGCGGAAGCAGCAGACGTAGCCGCCGCCGCCCGCAAGGACTGAGACCACCGTGGGTCCCACCCAGCCAGACAGCGGCAGCCCGGCGCGTTCGGCCACGACCGCCACGAGCGTGAGCGCGGCCGCGCCGAAGGCGGGAGCCAGCGCCACCGCCGAGGTGCGATCCAGTGCCGTGCGCGCCCAGCCGTAGCCCGCGATCCACAGG
>JALYMB010000095.1 GCA_030773935.1 Actinomycetota bacterium
CCATCGAGGCCCGGGGACGCTAGGGGCGACCCCGGACTCCTCCGGCGTCCGGGCCGGTGAAGATGTCGGAGTCGTTGCCGATGCCGTTGTCGGTCGCTGCGATCGACGCACTCCACGTGCCGGTGCCTTTTGGGGTCACCGGTGCCGCCACCGATCGCGGGGAACCCGGCGACGAGGGGGAGGGCGCCGTGGGCGTCCACACCGGTGTCCAGACCCGCGATGGTGGCGGTGCCGGCAGCTGTGACAGAAGCGTCGGCCGGAGCGCCGCGCCTTGTGTGCTTCATCGACTCCGCCCTCTGCCTTCTGTGCGGGTCACCGCCGCACGTCCCGTCTTGTATCCCCCGAGCGATCTACAGAGATCGCTGGCATGGGGGAAGCAAACAGCAAAATTGCTCGCCGGAGAACCGGGCATTCGGCCGTTTTTCCCCAGGCTGTGCCTAGCTCCGGTGATCGCCCGGCGTGAGCCTGGGTATATCCAGGTGGGTTCGGCCGCGTGCCTATACTCGGCGAACATGGAGCTCACCGACTTTCAGACGGCCCTGCGCGAGACCTACGTCGAACGTGACGCCGCCCGTGGCCGGGACGCCACCTTCCGCTGGCTGACCGAGGAGATCGGCGAGCTGGCGCGGGCGCTTCGGAAGGACGACCGGGAGAACCTCGAACACGAGTTCGGAGACGTCCTGGCCTGGCTCACCTCGCTCGCGAACCTGGAGGGTGTGGAGCTCGAGGCCGCCGCCGCGCGCTACATAGGAGGTTGTCCGAAGTGCGGAGGCCGGCCGTGTTCATGCGAGGTCTCGCCGTGAGCCTCACGATCCGGGTCCCCCTGGAGTCCGAGCGCGAGACGGTCGGCGACGTCCTGCAGATCTCCCTGAACCTGGATCCGGCGAGACGCGAGAGCCGTCTCGCCCGGATGCCGCTGCACGACTTCCGAGCTGCGTTCGAGGGCAACCGAGCGGTCGCCGCGGCCGCCGAGTTCCGGTTCCTGCAGTGGTTCGCCGGGAGGTCGATCCCGATGTCGGGCGTCTTCGGCGTCGCGACGCTGCCCGAGCACCGCGGCGGCGGCGTGATGCGCGAGGTCGTCTCCACGTTGATGCGCGAGGCCCACGGGCGCGGCACGCCGATCACCGCGCTCTTCCCGGCGGTGCTTGATCCCTACCGCTCGCTGGGCTACGAGGTCGCCGGCACGTACAACGAACATCGGCTGCGGATCGACACGATCCCCGCCGGCATCGGCGACGCGTCGGCGATCCGCGAGTACACGCCCGAGGATCTGCCCGCCGTCCGGGCGTGCTGGTCGCGCGCGATGCGCGACGCCAACGGCACCATCGAGCCGGACGGCGACGGCTGGTGGGTGCACGGCACGTTCAACCCACGGATGGATCCGACGCTCCGCGCCGTGGTGGTGCCCACCGTCGATGGCGACGGGATCGAGGCGTTCGCGTCGTTCACGCGAGCGCCGGCCGCCGGGACGCTCGACGTGGCGTTCGGGCTGGAGTGCGAGCCGCTGGCGGCCGTCACCGAGCGAGGCCTGCGTTCGCTGCTGGCGTACTTCCGGGGCTACCGCGGTCTGGGCCAATGGGTGCAGTGGGTCGGCGCGCCCAACGACGCGGCGACGATGCTGATCCCCGAGTACGGCGTGCTGCACCAGTGGCGCTACCCGTGGATGCTCCGGCTGCTGCACGTCGATGAGGCCCTTCGCGGTCGAGGCTGGCCGGCCGGCGCGCGCGCCGAGGTGGCGTTCGCAGTCGACGACCCGATGTTCCCCGCGAACGCGGGTCCGTGGCGTCTGTCGGTGGCCGACGGCGAGGCGGAGGTCGCGCACTCGGACGGGGTTGATTCGAAGCCGCTCACGATCGGCACGCTGTCGGCTCTATTCAGCGGATACCTGCGGCCCCACGACGCGGTACGCGTCGGGCTGATGGACGGGGACGACCCCGCCGTCGCAGCCTTCGCGACGCTGTTCGGGGGCCCCGACCCCTGGACCGGATTCTTCTTCTGAGAGACCGGCTCCGTCAGCGCCTCGCGAACAGGTGCTCGGCCACGTGCACGGCGTCCAGCGCCGCGCCCAGCCGGAGGTTGTCGGCGCACGAGAACAGGACCAGCGCGCTCGGGTCGTGCTCGACCTGCCGCACGCGGCCCACCAGCGCCACGTCCAGGCCGGCCGACTCCAGCGGCGAGGGATACACGTCGTGCTCCGGGTCGTCGCGCAGCTCCACGCTCGGCGCGCTCCGCAGGATCTGGCGCGCCTCGTCCACCCCGATCGGCCGCGAGAACGCCGCCACCAGGCTCACCCCGTGGCCAACGGGCACCGGCACGCGCACACTGGTCGCCACCATCGGCAGGTCCGGCAGCCCCAGGATCTTGCGGGGCTCGGCCATCATCTTGGCCTCCTCGTCGGTGTAGCCGCCCGGCTCGAACGCCCCGATCTTCGGCACCACGTTGTAGGCGATCGTCTTGCCCATCACCTCACCGAACGGCAGCGAGTCGAAGTCCGCGTCGCCGAGCGTCTCCTCCTGCCCGCGCAGCTTCTCGATCTGCTCGGCCAACTCGCGCGTGCCCTTCATGCCGGCGCCGCTCACGCTCTGGTACGAGCTCATCACCAGCGACCGCAGGCCCGCCGCCCGGTGCAGCGGCCCGATCGCAAGCATCGCCGCGATCGTGGTGCAGTTCGGCACGGCGATCACGCGCGGCGGCGGTGTGCCCTCCAGCGCCTCGGGGTTCACCTCCGGGATCGAGAGCGGCACGTCCGGATCCATCCGGAACGCGCTGGAGTTGTCGATGCACGTCGTGCCGGCCTCGGCGGCCTGGGGGATGAATCCCTTCGACACGGACGCGCCCGCGCTCACCAGCGCCAGGTCCACCCCGCGCAGCGCCTCGAGCGAGAGCACGCCGACGGTGTGGTCCTCGTCCCGGAAGCGCACGCGCGAGCCGGCAGAGCGCTCGCTCGCGAGCGGCACGAACGAGCCGACCGGGAACCCTCGTTCCTCGAGGATCTCGGTCATCGTCCGGCCGACCGCGCCGGTGGCGCCGACGACGGCGACGCGCAGCTCGTTCGACATGGCCCCCATGCTAGCGGCCGGGCGTGCAGGAACGCCTCAGCCGGCGGCGGCCGGCTCGTCCCCCAGGCCGAACCGAGCGTGCACGGCCCGCACCGCGCGCTCGGCGTCGGCCTCGCGGATCACGCACGAGATGCGGATCGAGCTGGTTGAGATCATCTCGATGTTGATCCCCTCGTCGGCGAGGGCGTCGAACATGTCGGCGGCCACACCCGGGTGCGACTTCATCCCCGCGCCCACCAGCGAAAGCTTCGCGATGCCGTCGTCGGACTCGAACCGAAGGGCACCGATCTCCTCGACCAGCCGTTCCACGACGCCCTTCAGCCGCGGCAGGTCGGCCGTCGGCACGGTGAACGAGAGATCGGTCTTGGCGTCGTGGGAGATGTTCTGCACGATCATGTCGACGTTGATGCCCTCGTCGGCGACGGCTCGGAACACCGTGGCGGCCATGCCGGGCCGGTCGGGAACGTCGTCGAGGGTCACCTTCGCTTCGTCGGTTTCGATCGCGACCCCGGAGATCATCGCCTGCTCCATGTCGGTCTCCTCCATCTCCTGCACCCACGTGCCGGGCCCGTCCGTGAAGGACGAACGCACGTGGATGCGCACGCCGTGCCGGCGCGCGTACTCCACCGCTCGCAGCTGCAACACCTTGGAGCCGGCGGCGGAGAGCTCCAGCATGTCGTCGTAGCCGATCGTCCCGATCTTGCGGGCATCGGGCTCCAGGCGCGGGTCGGCCGTGTACACGCCGTCGACGTCGGTACAGATCTCGCAGTACTCCGCGCTCAGGGCCGCGGCCATGGCAACCCCTGTGGTGTCGGAGCCGCCGCGTCCCAGCGTGGTGATCTCGTACGCGCTGGACAGCCCCTGGAAGCCCGCGACGATCACGACGTTCCCCGACTGCAGGGACTCGAGGATCCGCTTGGGCCGGATCTCGACGATCCGGGCCTTGCCGTGATCGGTGTCGGTGATGATGCCGGCCTGCGAGCCGGTGTAGCTGGCGGCCCGGCAGCCGCGGGCGTTGATCGCGATGGCCAGCAGGCTCATGGCGATCCGCTCCCCCGCCGTGAGCAGCATGTCCAGCTCTCGCGGCTCGGGCGTGGGCGTGACCTCGTTCGCCATGGCCAGCAGCTCGTCCGTGCTGTGTCCCATGGCGGAGACCACCACGCAGACGTCGAAGCCCTGCTCCTTGGCGTGCACCACGCGGTCGGCCACCGCCTGGATCCGCGTGACGCTGCCCACGGACGTGCCCCCGTACTTCTGCACGATGATGGGTCTGGGCACGGTCGTTGCCCGGTCCTTCCGGTCGGAGGTTCGAGCCTAGCATCTGGGTTTGGCCGGCCCGGGCATCCGGGGGCGGAGGGCTGGTGTGGCCGCGCGGGTTGGCGCGACGTCAGCCGGTTGACGTGGATCCGAGCCCGCGCGAAGCGCGTGTTCCGCATTTCGGGACGGCCATCCCGGATCGTGGAACACCGGCTTGGGGAAGCTACGACCCGATCCGTGTCAACGCACTGACACCTGGTCCGTCGCCGGACCGACGTGCCGGGGAACGGGCGCCCCTGTCACACCGGGAACCCCCCGCGGCATGATGGCGTCGACAGGACACGAACCCGGCCGGCGGCCGGAGCCCCCGACGCTCGAGGGACGGCGCGTGGACGAACGAACCGACGCACAGCTCCTGCTGGCGTCCCGCACGGATCCGGAGGCCTTCACGGCTCTGTAC
>JALYMB010000096.1 GCA_030773935.1 Actinomycetota bacterium
TGCGGGTCGCGGACGAGCTGGGCGCCCGTTCGGTGGCCTTCCCCGCGATCTCCACGGGCGTGTTCGGCTACCCCGTGACGGAGGCGGCGCCGGTGGCCGTCGCCGCGGTTCGGACAGCCGACACGTCCGTGCAGGAGGTGCGGTTCGTGCTGTTCGACGAGGCGACGCTCGAGGTCTTCCGCCGCGCGATCCCCGGGTGAGGTCGGCCCGGCCGGGCATCATGACAGAGCCCTCTCGGTGCAGGCTCGTACGCACACGGCGCTGCTACGCTTCCCACCTGCCATGAGCGATCTCAGCACGCCGAAAGGCGCGTACGACGAGCTGGCGAACATCCAGCTCGTCGACTGCCGCGAGCAGTACGAGTGGGAGGCCGGCCGCGTCGAGGGCGCGGTGCACATCCCGCTCAACGACATCATGGGCGGCGCGGGGGGCGACCTCGCGAAGGATCGGCCCATCGTGGTCATCTGCCGCTCGGGGAATCGTAGCGAGCTCGCCACGATGATGTTCCAGGCTCGCGGCTACGAGGCGCACAACCTCGAAGGGGGCATCGAGGCCTGGGTCGCCGACGGCCTGCCCATCGAGGGCAGCGACGGTTCGCCCGGGCGCGTCGCCTGACGCGCGGACAGCGCCCAGCGTTCCTCAGTGGCAGCCGCCGAAGGAGAAGTGTCCCGGATCGGTGTCCGGCAGCGCCTGGCACCAGCCGTTGTCCTCCAGCGCCTTCGGGATCCGGGGATCGTCGAGCGCCGCCTGCGTGATGTCCACCGCCGCTCCGAGCTGGTGCCACGACTTGCCCGGCGGCGCGCATGTGCCGGCGCAGCCGTTCGCGTCTCCGCAGATGTTCTTGCACGCGATCCGTTGCTGCCGGCAGGACCGGTAGCTCTGCACGACCGGGATCGGGACGCCGGCCTCCTGTTGCGCGGCGCGAAACGCGGTCATCGCCAGCGGCTGAAGCGTCACGCCGTCCACCGTCTGCATCAGAGGACGCTCTGCGCACGCGTCGTCGGGGATCGCGATGGCCGGAGCCCTGATCGCGGCCGAGATCGCCACGCCTCCGATGGATATCGCGGCGAGCGCCCCGGCCACGGCCATGCGGCGCCCCCGGCGCGTGAGCGGTGCACGTCGGTGCTTCCCGGCCATCCCCGACCCTACCGCGGACCCGTGGCGGGGACGGCGTAGCCTACGGGCATGGCCGACGTCGAGGGTGCCCGGATCGAGCTCCAGGCGGCGCTCGACCCCGACCGTGTGCTGACCGATCCCCTCGCGCGCCGGCTGTACGCCCGCGACGCATCCATGGTGGAGGGGGCGTGTGCCCTGGTGGCGTTCCCGCTCACCGTGGATGACGTGGTGGCGTGCATGCGGACGGCCGCCAGCCACGGCCTCCCCGTCGTGCCCCGCGGATCGGGCACCGGCCTGGCCGGTGCGGCCACCCCGATCGGCGACGCGCTCGTCGTCGTCACCACCAAGATGACGCGCATCGTCGAGGTCCGGCCCGAGGACCGGCTCGCCTGGGTGGAACCGGGCGTGCCGAACCTCGACCTCGCGGTCGCGCTCCGGCCGCTCGGCTACACGTACGCGCCCGACCCCTCGAGCCAGCAGACCTCCTCGATCGGCGGCAACGTGAACACGAACGCCGGCGGCCCGCACTGCCTCGCATACGGCGTGACGAGCGCACACGTGCTGGCGCTGGACGTCGTGCTGCCCGACGGCAGCCTGGTGCGCGTGGGCTCCGAGGCGCCGGAGGCGGCCGGCTACGATCTGCGCGGCGTGGTGGTGGGCAGCGAGGGCACGCTGGGGATCGTGTCCGCGGTGTGCGTCCGGCTCACGCCGCTCCCGGCCGCGGTGTGCACGATGCTGCTTGATTTCACCTCCGTGGACGACTGCGCCGCAACGGTCACCGACATCATCGCGCGGGGCGTGGTGCCCGCCGCCGTGGAGATGATGGACCACGGCATCGTCGTGGCGGCCGAGAGCTTCGCGCACGCGGGCTATCCGACGGACGCCGCCGCGATCCTCATCGTGGAGGTGGACGGCGCGGGCGCCGCGGTGGAGGCACAGGCCGCCCAGGTCGAGACCGCCGCCCTCGCCAACGGCGTCCGCACGATCCGCGTGGCCGCCGATGACGCCGAGCGGGCCCTGCTGTGGAAGGGTCGCAAATCGGCCTTCGGCGCGGTGGCTCAGATCGCGCCCCACTACCACCTGCACGACTGTGTCGTGCCGCGGTCCAAGCTCGTGGAGATCCTTGCCGGGGTGTACGAGATCTGTCGCCGGCACGACCTCATCGTCACGAACGTCTTCCACGCCGGCGACGGCAACCTGCATCCGCTCATCTCCTTCGACCGGCGGGTGCCGGGCACACTGGAGCGAGTCCTGGCCGCCAGCGAGCAGATCGTGCGCCTGTGTGTGGACGCGGGCGGGGCCCTGTCCGGCGAGCACGGCATCGGCCTGGAGAAGCGCGACTTCATGAGCTGGGTCTTCACGCCCGAGGATCTCGCCGCCCAGGCCTGCGTCCGGTCCGCGTTCGATCCCGGCGGGATGATGAATCCGCAGAAGGTGCTGCCGGCCGGGGCGCGCTGCGGGGACTTCGCGGTCGCGGCCTCGGGCTCGGACGACGCGGCGGCCGCGGCGGCGGCCCTGCCGGAGGGCTCGTGGATCTGATCCATCCGGGATCGAAGGCCGAGGTCGCCTCGGCGCTGCGGGCCGCGAGCGACGAACGCCGTCGGCTCCTGCCGGTCGGCGGCCGCACGCACATGGATCGCGGGAACCCCTGCGAGGTCGACGCCGAGCTGTGGACCACCCAGCTCGACCGCGTGATCGCCTACGAGCCCGCGGAGATGCTGGCGGTGGTGGAGGCCGGGATGCGGCTTCGCGAACTCCAGCGGGTGCTGGCGGGAGGCGGCCAGGAGTGGCCGGTGGACGCGCCGCCCGACGCCACGGTCGGCGGCGTGATCGCGGCCGGCGTGTCCAGCCCACGGCGTCTGCGGGTGGGTCACGTCCGGGACACGGTCGTGGAGCTGGAGCTCGTCACCGGCGACGGCCACGCCGTCCGCAGCGGCGCGCGGACCGTGAAGAACGTCACCGGCTACGACATCCACCGGCTCGTGACCGGCTCGCTCGGCACGCTGGGCGTGATCGTGCAGGTGGCCGTGAAGGTGCGTCCGCTGCCGGAGGTTCGCCGCACGCTCGTGTACGCGGGTGAGGGAGGCCTGAACCTGGGCCGCGGGCTCCTGCGTGCCGTGCCCCAGGCCGCCGCCGTGCTGGCGGCGCCCGACCGCGTCGAGGTCCGGCTGGAGGGCTGGGCCGCCGAGGTGGAGGAGCTGACGCGGGCCGCCCGCGCGCTCCCCGTCGAGCCCTACGTCGTGGAGGAGGCGTCGTTCCCGGTTCGCCCTACCGACGAAGCCCCGGTGGTAGTGGAGGCGGCCGTGCCCCCCTCGGCGATCGATCGTCTCGTCGACGGCCTCCGGGACTGGACGGCCCTGATCGGTGTGGGGCTCGTGTGGCTGCGCCTCGCGGAAACCGACGACGACTCGCTCCGGACGATCCGGGAGCGCGCGGCCGCGGTGGGTGGCATCGCACCCGTGATCCACGGCCCCGGCGGGCTTGGGGATGTCGCGCTGCCCGCGTCCCAGGTCCATGAGCGGCTCAAGCGGTCCTTCGACCCGGCAGGCATCCTGGCGCCCGGGCGGGGCTGGCTCGCGGCCTGAGCGGCCCACGGCCTGCTCGTCGAGGTCAGACGACGATGGGATCGGCGGGACGCTCGTCAGGTGGCAACGAGGGCGGTCGACGGCGCCGGAACGCCACGGGCACCCAGCCCGCCGCGGTCGTGGAGAGCACGATGATCGCGCTGCCCCACCCGTCGAACGGGATCCCCGATCGGCTGAGGACGAGGCCGACGGGAGCGAGCGTGGCCAGGCCGAAGGCCGGCATCAGCGAGGCCCGGCCGATCCCGCTGATGTCCATCAGCTGCGCCCAGCCGCTTCCCGCGGCAGCGAGCGCCCCGATCGCCGCGAGCACCAGCACGAGCATCGTCGAGACCGGGGGCGCCCGCGGGGGCGAGCTGGGGGTGATGGGACCCGCGGGGGGAGGCCCGTTCACGAGCACCACGCCGGGACCCAGCGGCACGCCCGGCACCTCCCTCTTCTCGAACGCGGCGAGCCACACGACCGCGGTTCGCTCGGGAACGACGATCCCTCCGTTGGGCTCCCGCGGGTCGAGGAGGATCGGCAACGTTCGGACGCGCGAGCCGAGCTCGACCGGGAGACCGATCCTGATCCGATCCATGGCGAGCCCCATCTGCGGTGGGATCGGCACGATCACCTGGAGATCCGGCGACTGAGGGGCGAGGTACGCCGCGAGGATCTCCAGTTGTGAGAACTCGTCCGGGTTCAAGCTCGGCTCTGCCCGCCACCAAACGTTCGCGCCTGCCGCCGCCAGTCCCAGGCTCGCCGCCAGCAGCAGCGCACCGCCGACGACGACGCCGACCCGGTGGAGCCGCTTGCGCACGAACGTACCGGCGCTGCCGGCCGCCGTGACGACCAGGATCGGGATCGCGAGGGCGAATCCCGCGAACCGGTAGGGGGTCGTCGACAGGTCGAAGACGTACCAGCCGACGAGCGCGATCGGCACGAGGAGCGCCCAGAGGGCGAGCAGGAGCAGGCACCATCGGCGCTCTCGTCGAGGACCGATCAACCCGAGGACGAAGCCCAATCCGGCCAGTGGTCCGGTTATCGGTAGCCGCATGCCCGGCAGGCGCTGTTCGATGTGCAGGGTGCCGCCCCGGCTTCCCGGAGCCCTCACCGAGATCCTGCTCGGGAACGAAGGCGCGAGGCCCATGGCGACCGCACCGCCCACGAGGCCGCCGACGACGATTACGGCGACGTCTCGAGCGGCCCCCTCTCGCGGCCGCATCGACCCGTGCAACAGCCGCGCCAGTGCGAGGAGGATCGCGAGTCCCGCCAGGAGAGCCGCCGCCAACGAGGCGAACACCCAGTGCGCGAGGACGGCGCCCGCCAGCAGGACGGCTCCAACGAACCGGCCATGCCCCGTCGTCGTCGCCCGGATCGCCACGAGGAAGAGAGCGACGATCATGGGATCGACGATCAGGTTGGCCGCGTAGCCGTAGGCCGTCCAGGCGACGAAGGCCGAGCAACCCACACCGACCGCATAGAAGAGCGAGCGGCGCCGTGGTTCCTGGAGCCCCTCCGTTGCCAACGCCCCGGCCGCCAACGCGATCAGGGAGGCGAAGATTGCGGGAGTGAGCCACGTATAGGTGATGGGCGTCGATCGCGTCAGTCCCGTGATCGTCGCCACGAAGATGGGGACGGCGGGACGCTCGGCGATGGTCGAACGATCGCCGTCCAGACCCTGGATCCCCTCAGCCTTCACGATCTCGGCGCGGGCCAGGTACTTCTTGGTATCGGAGCCGAACGGCAGGAGTGAGGGGTTCCGCACGAACGGCAACAGGTACATGGCCGAGGTGATGGCCACGGGAAGGACGAGGGCGATCAGGATGTCGATCAGGAGGGATGGGGTGACGTGGGTTGCCCACGCCCGGGCCGGGCGCCGAGCTCCCTGGTCGACCGAAACCTCGGCTGTCCGCCCCGTCCGTATCACATCCTCGACCCGGCTTCGCGCCGCGGCTCATCGTAGAGGAAACATGTGGATCCTCCTCAGCGCGACAAAACTGTTGGCATCGCGGAGATGACGGCTACAGATGGCTGCGGAGGTCCCACAGCTCGGGGAAGAATCGCTTCTCCAACGTGCCACGGAGATACCCCACGCCGCTGGAGCCGCCGGTGCCGCGCTTGGCGCCGATCTCGCGTTCGACCATGAGCACGTGGGCGTGTCGCCACGTGGCGAACCCCTCGTCGTGGTCCAGCAGCCCCTCGCTGACCGCGAACAGGCCTGGATGATCGCGCGCCATCGTCACGAGCGAGGCCATCCGTGCCTCGTCGTCGTCGGCGGGCATCGGCAGGCCGTGACGTTCGAGCAGCGCCACGAAACCGTCCCATACCGTGGGCTCTTCCAGCCGGCGCGCGAGGCGGGCACGGTCATCGGGCGAGGCGGCGAGGTCGTCCAGGTAGCGAGCGTCCTTCAGCCCGGATACGAACTCCACCTCGCGGAACTGCACGGACTGGAACCCGCTGGCCGGCGTGAGCAGCGAGCGGAACGCCAGGAAGTCCTGCGGCGACATGGAGCGCAGGACGTCGATGTGCTGGATCAGCACGCGCTCGATCGCGTGAACGCGGATCAGGTAGTGCCGGGCGCGCTCCGTGTCCCCTTCGAACAGCCGGTCGCGGATCGCTCCCAGCTCGAACAGCAGTTGCCGGAACCAGAGCTCGTACGCCTGGTGCACGACGATGAAGACCAACTCGTCGTGCACGGGCGGATCGGAGCGGAGCTGCTGGAGTGCCAGGAGCTCGGGGAGGTTCAGGTACGAGCCGTAGGACAGCAGCCCCTCGTCCGTCTCGGAGGTGAGGCGGCCGAACCGCCGCTCCCGCCCCTCGCCGCCCATGCGCTCGACCGTAGGGTGAGCCCGCGTCCGCGTCAACGTGAAGAAGGTGGTCCCTCCGTCGTGCGACGATACGAGGATGAGGACGGAGGGCGAGAGCAGACCGGTCGGCGGCGACCTGCCGGAGGGCACACGGTTCATCGGCCGCGAGGCGGACGCCGTGCCGGGCTGGTTCCCCGGGCGCGACGCGCCGGCCGAGGCGGACCTTGCGTCCTGCGTCGCGTGCGGCCTGTGCCTGCCGCATTGCCCGACCTACCGGCTGACGGGCGAGGAGTCGGCCTCGCCCCGCGGGCGGATCGCCGCGATGCGGGATGTGGCCGACGGGCGCGCCGCCGTCGACGAGACGTTCGCGTCGTTCATGGACCTCTGCCTGTCGTGCCGGGCGTGCGAGGACGTGTGCCCGTCGCACGTGCCGTTCGGCAGGATGATGGAGGCCGCGCGCGAACAGGTGGAACCTCTGCGAAGCCGTCGCGCGCGGCTGGTCCGGTGGCTCGGCCTCGACGTCGCCATCCCACGGAAGAAGCTCCTCTGGCTTGCGGCCGCGCTGCAGCCGCTCGCGAGGCCGTTCCTGCCTGGACGGGTTCGGGCGATGGTTCCGCATCCCTCGGCCCTGTTTCGCCCGCTGCCCGCCGTCACGCCGGCCGTCGGGGAGGAGCGAGGCAGCGTGGCCGTGCTCTCCGGTTGCGTGCAGGACCGCTGGTTCCGCGAGGTGAACCTCGCCACGATCCGGGTGCTGGCCCGCAACGGCTGGCGCGTGACGGTGCCGCGGTCGCAGGTGTGCTGTGGCGCGCTCTCCGCGCACAACGGCCGGCCCGAGACGGCGCGCGGGCTAGCCGGGCGGAACGCGCTGGCGTTCGCGGGCGTGGATCACGTGATCGTGAACTCGGCCGGCTGCGCCGCGCACATGGCCGATGCCACCGGTGACGATGCCCTGCCGGTCCGTGACCTGATGGCGTTCCTCGACGAGGAGGGACTCCGCGAGGAGCCGGGCGAGCTGCGGGCCACGGTCGCCTATCACGACGCCTGCCATGCGCTCCGCGTCCTGAAGGTTCACGATGAGCCGCGGGCGCTGCTGCGCCGGAGCGCCGGCCTCGAGGTCGTGGAGATCGCCGACGGTGACCGATGCTGCGGCGCGGCGGGGCTGTACAACGTCACGCAGCCCGAGATGTCCGGCCAGCTGCGGCGGCAGAAGGCCGAGGCGGTGGCGGCCAGCGGCGCCGCGATCGTCGCGAGCGCGAACCCCGGGTGCACGATGCAGCTCGTGGCCGGCCTGCGCGAGCTGGGCGTGGAGACCGAGGTCGTGCACCCCGCGCAGCTGCTGGACCGCGCGTACCGCGGGCTCTGACAGGTCCCGACCGACCCCGACGGTTGTTGCGCAGAACGGCGCCCGTCCGTACGGTGGGTCGGTGACTCGCAGCGGCGGGTCTGGGGAAGGATCGCCTGATGCGCTACGTGGGTGTGGGTCGCCGCTTCATCGCCGTCGTGATCGACGGCATCATCGGGTTCGTCTGGACGTATCCGTTCCTGGACATCGACCGCAGCCCGGGCTATTTCCACGCCCAGCTCCGCGGCGGCGGGTTCTTCGGCGTCTTCGCGATCGGCATCCTGTATTCCACCGTGATGGAGGCACTGTTCGGCGCCACGATCGGGAAGTTCGCCACCGGGATCCGCGTGGTGCGTGAGGACGGCGCGAAGCTGGACGTCCCGTCTGCGCTGATCCGCAACACCCTTCGGGTGATCGACGTGCTGCCGTTCGGATACCTGCTGGGCGCGGTCCTGGTGTGGACCTCGCCGAAGAACCAGCGGCTCGGCGACCGGATCGCGAAGACGGTCGTCGTCGAGGCCTCCTCGGTGGGCGCCTCGCCCGGCCCGGGTGAACCGCACGGCGCGGACATGTGGACGCCGTCACCGATGGCGCCCGGAGGGATCACTCCCCCGCCGATGCCGCCGCCGCCCCCGGTGCCCGCCGGAACCACGGTTCCCGGTCCCCTGCCGCC
>JALYMB010000097.1 GCA_030773935.1 Actinomycetota bacterium
GCGCCGGCCCTGCCCGTAGGGTTCACGCGAGACTCTCCGCGCAACTGATGCGGGAGGCGTCGTCGTCAGCGGGCGGCGCCGTCCGCGGTCTCGGCTCGGCCCGCGAGTGCCCGCGCTGCCGCCCGCACCCCACGAGCGGCGGGATCGCGGCTCGCCAGGAGCAGCAGGCCGAGGGCGACCGCGCTCGTCGCGATCCACCGACCGTAGTGATAGGTCCAGCCGGTGTGGAAAGGGTCGGACCACAGGATCCCTCCTCGCATCACGAGCGGCACCGCGACGAAGACGGCGACGAGCCCGGCGACGGCGAGAAGCCCGCCACGATCCCTGCCGACGACGACGCCGCCGAGCGCCCCGAACCCGAGCGCGACCGATACCTGCGCGACGAAGCCGGCCGTGAGCGTCCCGGCGAGGTGCCAGACGTCCGCGTACCACAGCAGGCCCGTCCACGCGAGCGCGAGCACCGGCACAGCGAGGAGCACGCGGACCCCCCGGCGCAGGAGCAGCGGGGTCGGCGCGCTCTGCACGGTGGAGGACGCTGCGTCGTCGAACAGGAACCCGGCCCACACCGCGAGCGCGATGCCCGCGAAGGGCATGTGCCATCCCTTCGTCGGCCCGGGGTCGTGCATCCCCGCGTACACGATCAGGAATGAGATCGGCGCGATCGGCAGGAGCGCGCGCCACCTGATCGCCCGCGCCTCCGGCGCCGCCAGCAGCCATGCCTGCCCGCTCCTCACGCTCACACCCAACTGTCGCTCGTTCGGCGGCGAACGGTTCAGAGCGAAAGCCCGCCGGGTGGGTACTGGAGGAACACGCCGAGGAACGCCACCGCTAGCGAGACACCCGCGATCAGTCCCCGGACGACCGTCCGCCGGTCACGCAGGAACGAGAGGGCGCACCAGAACACGATGAGCGACACGACGTAGGCGAAGTGCCATTCCATCCGCGCGTGACTCTCCGTGGGGAGGATCCACGGCGCGGCCCACACGAGCGGAGTCATGATGTGCGCCACGAGGACGATGGGGGCGGTGATCGGCCCGGGGATCCACCGAGCGGTGCCGCTCCCGATGGCGCACAGGGCGGCCACCATCAACGGGAACTGCACCCCGAGCGCGAGGTCGACGTACTTCCCGATGTTCTCGTCGGAGCGCAGCAGCACGGCGCCGGCCACCGTGGCGACCGCAGAGATCAGAACCGGTCCGAGCAGCGCCCCCGCGAGCACGCCCGCCGTCCTGGCCTCGGGTGGCGACGGCAGCGAGCCGTACAGCTCCAGCACGTGGTCCCGGCGCGCGCGCTGTGCCGCCAGGTTCGTCGACAGGAGGCCTCCCGCGGCGATCCCGACGCCCAGACCGAGGGCCAGCATCCCGGGTTGCATCGCCGAGCCGCCCCCACCGACGACGGCGAAGACGAACAACGTGAAGAGGCCCATCGAACCGAGGAACGCCGGGTGCAGCAGGATCCGGCGTGCCTCGGTCCTCGCCAGCGCGACCACCGTTCGCGGCGAGATGCCCACATGTGACGACGGGATAGCGACCGCACGCGCCTCCCGGGCCATCGCCCTGGTCTGCGCCAGCATCAGGCCGCCTCCTGCTCGAACGCCCGGCGCCCGACGAGTAACAGGTAGCCGTCCTCGACCGTCGGCTCGACCAGATCGGCACCGGACGGCGCGTCCCCGATGTTGCGGTGTCCGCCGTCGCCGGTCCGCCACGACAGATGTGCCGTGGCCGCCCGCTCGGACGCCATCCAGACGCGGCCGTGCGCGACGCCGGCCAGGTCCTTCGGCGTGCCGTCGAACAGCGCTTGACCGTCGAGGAGGACCACGACGCGCGGGCACAGCGCGGCGACGTCCTCGGTCTGGTGCGTCGACAGGATCACGGTCCGGTCCGCCGCGCGCTCGGACACCATCTCCCGGAACCGCAGGCGCTGCTCGGGATCGAGGCCCGCCGTCGGCTCGTCCAAGACCAGCAGGTCCGGGTCGCCGAGGAGCGCCTGCGCGAGGGCCACACGCCGGCGCATCCCGCCCGAGAGGTTCTTGATCTTCTTGCCGATCTGAGACTCGAGGCCTACGAGCGAGAGCACCCGCCGGACCTCGTCGTGGCGGGTTCTGCGCTCGACCATCTCCTTGAGGATCGCGATGTAATCCACGAACTCGAACGCCGTGAAGTTGCGATGGAACCCGGGCTCCTGGGGCATGTAGCCGAGGCGCCGTCTGATCGCCAGGCGGTCCTCGGCCCTGCGAGGATCCCTCCCCAGCAGCCGCAGATCGCCGGCATCGGGCGCCAGCACGGTCGCCATCATCCGCAGCAGAGTCGTCTTGCCCGCACCGTTGGGTCCCAGCAGGCCCGTGATCCCGGCACCTGCGTCGAACGTCACGCCGCTCAACGCCCGCGTCCGCAAGAAGCTCTTCTCGATCCCCACGACCTCGACGGTCGGCATGCTCATGTGACGATCCCTTCCTCGAAGGTCTCCCGCCGGTGCGCGAGCACCCACGCGGAGACGGCGATGAGCAGCAGGAACGCGACCTGCCCTCCAGCCCGGAACACGGCGAGCGCGTCGGCGGGCACGGTGGCGGAGATCCAGGCGATGGACATCCACGTCAACCCGACGCCCGCGGCGGCTCGCAGCGGCCGCAGGTACGTCGCGAGCGCCAGCGTCCCGAGCGTCAGACCGAGCGACGGCAACAGCCACGCGGCAGCGGTCCATCCCAACCCGGGGAGCGCCAGTGCCGCGGCGGACGTCAGCGCCAGCGAGGTCACCAGTACCGCCGTCGCCCGCACCAGCAGCAGCCGGTAGCCGCGCATCGGCGCCGCCGTCCCGATCTCGTACGTCGGGTCCACCCTCGGGCCGAACGCGACCGCGACACCGGCCACCGGCAGGATCGCCGCCATCATGAGGAACAGCAGTGTCGCGAGGTCAGCCTCGGGGCCGCCGACCGCGCGATCTGCGGTGGACACGGCGAACCCGAGGACCAGCGCCTCCGCGGCGAACCACGAGAGACGGAGCGACGGCGTCGCCGCAAGCAGACGAGCTGCGTGCTCCTTCACACCCAGCCACATGAGGCCTCGCTCCACGATGCCGGGATGCGGCGCGTCGACCCGATCGGCGACCTCCGCCCACATGGCGTCGAGTCGCTCCGCGTTCACCGCCGGCGCGAGCGCGGTTCTGCAGTTCTCGCACGCCATCAGGTGCGCCTCCACCGAGTACGCCCGCGCGTCGTCGAGCTCGTCGGCGGCGTAGCGCGCGAGCAGCGCCTCGTCCGCGTGCCAGGTCGTCATGCGAGCGCCTCCCGAAGTTCTCGCCGCGCCCGCATCAGGCGCGTCTTCACCGTTCCCTGTGGGATGCCGAGCAGCTTCGCGGCCTCCCTCGTCGTCAATCCGTCCAGCACCGTGGCCTGCATGACCGCGCGAAGCTCCGGCGAGAGCCGGTCGAGCGCCATCCCCAGGTCCCCGTGCTCCACGCCCAGCAGCGCCTCCTCCTCGGCCGACACGACGATGCCGCTGCGGTCGAGCGCCGTGGGGATCGGCAGCGGGTGCTTGCGGAGCCGGTCGATCAGCCGGCGGATCCCGATGCCCCAGATCCATGCTGGCACCTCACCGCTTCCGGTGTACCGGCGAGCGCTCCTCCACACCGCGACGAACGTGTCCTGCACGACCTCCTCCACGATCCCCGGGTCGGCGCACCGGCGCTTCAGGCGCAGCGTGAGCCACGGTGCATGTCGCTCGTACAAGCTCCGAAGCGCGGTGCGATCGCCGTCGGCAACCGCCGCCAAGAGCGCTCCGTCGTCATCGTCCTTCGACGTTGCCATCACGATCCCTGTCGTCTCGAGCCCCGTTCGTGGTTCACGGTGATCAGACTGGCCGGCGCGTGAAGCTGGGTCCAGGGTGCAGGCACGAGAGAGGCGGCCCCGCGGAGCCGCCTCCCCTGCCATCCGTGCCTGAGCCTAGGTCCGGGTGATCTCGCCACAGAGGGTGCGTGCACCCGCGTCGCCCGTGAGGAGCGTCGTCGCGTCGGGCCCGGGCGCGGCCGCCCCCGTCGCCGTGTAGCGCGTGGGGATGTTCGCGTAGTTGTCGGCGCCGGCGTGCACCACCAACGCGCTGCCGTCCGCGTCGAACAGGTCCGCCAGCGCGTAGCGGTCGGTGAGGAACCGACCCCTCCCGGTGCCGTCCGCGTTCACGAGGATCACCGGCTGGTCGCCGGCGTGGCTCGCGTGATCCGCCGCGCCGGGGTTGAAGTGGCCACCGGCAGAGGTGAAGTCCGGTGCCGTGCAGGTCCCGATCGTGTGGATATGGAACCCGTGGAAACCGGGTGTGAGCCCCCTGACCTGGACCCGGACGAGGATCTTCCCGTTGCCGATCGTCGTCATCTGCACCGAACCCAGCGTGACGCCGGTCGCGTCCTTCAGTCGTGCAGCAGCGACCACGCCGTCAGCGCCGGCTCCACCCGACATCGCCATGACACCGGCGACGCCGAGCGCAGCGGCGACGCCGAACGTCGACAGTTTCTTCCAGAGACTCATCGCACCCTCCCCACGGATGGCGGCTCCGACCTGGAGCCGCTCCGACCCATCTGTCGTTTCCGGGCGGCCCGCTGGTTCGCCGCACGAGCCGTCGATCCCGGGCTGTGCGACAGTGCCGGGCATGAGGCGGACCCTCGTCCCCCCCGGCCCCGATGTCGCCGGTCTCAGCGCCATCCGCCGGTTCCGTCGCGAACCGATCGGCCTGCTGGAGGAGGCTGCGACCCACGGCGACATCTCGTACCTGCGCCTGCCGCGGTTCCCGGTGTACCTGCTGAACCACCCCGATCTGGTGCGCGACGTGCTGGTGGGCTCGAACCGGAGCTTCCGGAAGGGCCCGACGATGCAGGCGGCCAGGCGCATGATCGGCGACAGCTTGCTGACGACGGAGGGGGAGGTGCACCGGCGCCAGCGAAGGCTGATCCAACCGCTCTTCCATCACGAGCGGATCGCCGGCTACGCGCGGGACATGGTGGCGCTCGCGAGCGAGGCCGCCGAGCGGTGGGGCGACGGCGAACGGATCGACGTGCATCGGGAGATGGCGAGGCTCACCCTCGCCGTGGTCGCGCGGACGCTCTTCGGTACGGACCTTCCGGCCGGGGAGTCGCGCGACATCACCGATGCCCTCGCCGGTACGCTCGCCCAGTTCGACCGGGTCTTCTCGCCGCTGCTGCCGGTCACCGAACGACTGCCGCTGCCGGCCACGCGGCGCTTCCGTGCCGCGCACGACACGTTCGACCGGCTCGTGTACGGGTTGATCGAGCGCCGCCGGGCTGAGGGCGCGGCCGGATCCGACCTGTTGTCGATGCTCCTGCGTGCGCAGGAAGCCGGTGCCGGCATGACCGACACCGAGGTGCGCGACGAGGCCATCACGCTGTTCCTGGCGGGCCACGAGACCACCTCGAGCGTCCTCACGTGGACCTGGTACCTGCTCTCGCAGCACCCGGCGATGCGGGAAGCCTGGCACGCCGAGCTGGCGACGGTCCTGGGAGATCGTCCGGCTTCCACGGAGGACCTGCCGGACCTCCGGCTCACCGACGCCGTGCTGCACGAGGCGATCCGCCTGTACCCGCCGGCCTGGGCGATCGGTCGCACGGCCGTGGAGCCGCACGAAGCCGGCGGCTACCGGATCCCGGCCGGCGCGACCGTGGTGGTATCGCCCTGGCTCGTGCATCGCGACCCTCGGTGGTTCCCGGAACCTGCCGAGTTCCGTCCCGCACGGTGGCCCGCGGGCCCCGACCCCCGCCACGCCTACGTGCCCTTCGGCGCAGGGCCTCGCGTCTGCATCGGGGAGCCGTTCGCGTGGATGGAGGCGGCGCTGCTGCTGGCCACGATCGGGCAGCGGTGGTCGCTGGAGCTGGCCACCAATCACCGGGTGCAGCTGCAGCCGGTCGTCACGCTCCGCCCGGGGAACGGGATGCCGATGATCGCTCGGGCGCGCGGTCGCCGAGCAGCCTGAGGTACTCGCCGCGGTCCGAGAACGTCTGGCGCATCTCGTCGGTGATCCGGGTCACGAACTCGTCGCGATAGGTCGAGTCCACGACCATGGCCACCGTGTAGTACAGGCCCGAGAAGGCCGCCGTGCCGGTCGCCACCCGTAGCAGCTCGTGCGTGATGCCGAGTCGCGTGCCCACCAGCGGCAGGTCGTACAGGACCACCGGCGTCCCCAGGTTCGTCCACTGTTGCTGGATCTGGGGAACCACGAGCAGCGTGCCGAACACGACGAAGAAGCACCACACCGCCACGGCCACGAACAACACCTGAAGGACCTGGCTCACGAGGATCACCACGCCCACGTTCGCCCGCTGCGCCGGCCGCAGGGGGACCTCGAGCCGGGACTCCCGCTCCAGCTCCCGAACCCCGCTCGGGATCCGCACCAGCAGGAACACGCCGCCGAGCAACGCGAACAGTCCCAGTGCCACGCCGTAGCGGACGCCCCGCACCGTCGCGAACATCTGCCAGTACTCGTTCGTGAAGAACGTGACGAGCGCGAAGAACAGCAGCAGCGGCAGCGCGCGCACCATCAGCGACAGCGACGCGCGCAGCTGCGTGACGAATCGGGCTCCGGCCCACCGCACGATCGAGAACACCCCGTAGGCCACCACCGCGTACACGAGCCCCAGGAGCACCAGTTGTCCGACGAGGGTGACGAGCGCGCTGCGCCACTGGCCGCCGAACACCAGCGGCAGCGCCGCCGGCAGCACCGCGAACGCCACCAGCTCCGGCGTGCCCACCTTCCGCGGGATCGACGCGAACGGCCGGTCGCGCAGCACGTTCAGCACGCCGAAGGCTCCGAGCATCAGCACGACGCCTCCGAGGAACGCGCCCGCGTTCGCCAGCCACGACTCCCACTCCAGGTTGATCGCGCCCAGCACCTCCACCAGGAAGACGAGCCCCAGGAAGGGCAGCGTCCGCGTGAAGACGTCCTCGGTGGCGGAGTAGCCCTCGATGAGGTTCGGCAGGCCGGCGCGGCGGAAGCGGCGCTCGTAGTCGGGGATGCTCATCCGCGTATCCAACCACGCCCCCAGGCCGGCTCGGCGTCGCAGGCGGCGACGTTCACGTCCAGGGCGAGTAGCGTAGGGCCATGTCGACGCAACCCCGGTTCGGCTCCGCCATGATCCTGTTCGCCCATCCCGACGACGCCGAGTACATGTGCGGCGGGACCGTGGCGAGGTGGGCTCGCGAGGGCACCCAGGTCCACTACGTGGTCGCCACCGACGGCTCGGCGGGTTCGAACGAGCCCGGCGTGACGAGAGAGCAGATGCGACCGATCCGGGAGCGCGAGCAGCGGGCCGCCGCCGAGGTCCTGGGCGTGGCGAGCGTGATGTTCCTTGGCGAGGTGGACGGAGAGCTCGAGGTGACCCTCGACACTCGCCGGAAGGTCTGCCGCGAGGTGCGGCGGCTGCGCCCCGACGTGATCGTCGCGCCCGATCCCCAGCGCCTGTGGTCGGGGACCGGCTACATCAACCACTCGGACCACAAGGCCGCCGGGGCACTGGCGCTCACGGCCGTGATGCCCGACGCTCCCACCCGACTGATGTTCCCCGAGCTGCTCGAGGAGGGCCTCGAGCCCTTCGAGATCCCTGCCCTTTGGCTGGTGACCATGGAGCCCGATACCTACGTGGACATCACGGAGACGATCGATGTGAAGATCCAGGCACTGGCCAGGCACGAGAGCCAGGGCGCGGCAGAGTCCGAGCCCTGGGTGCTCTTGCGCGCGAAGGAGACGGCCGCCGAGGCGGGAGCCGAGGCGGGGATGGAGTACGCCGAGTCGTTCCGGGCGTTCTCCTTCACCGATGACGACGAATCCCCGCTGGACGAGGACTAGGCATGGACGACGAAGCGCTGGACCCCACCGAGCCCGAGGAGCCGATCGACCTCGGTCCCCACGAGAAGGCCGACATCGCCGTCGACCTGGAGGACCTCGGTTCGATGCGGTCGATCTTCTCGCCGCAGGGCGTGAAGGGTGTGGTGATCGAGTGCGAGGACTGCGGCGCGAACCACTTCTACGAATGGGAGCTCCTGCGCGACAACCTCGATCACATGCTGCGGACCGGCGAGCCCCGGATGCACGAGCCCGCGTTCCAGGTGAACGAGGATGAGTACGTCGACTGGGACTACGCGAAGGGGTACGTGGACGCCCTGGCCGACAGCGGCCTGCAGCCCGGCCGGCTGATCGAGGTCACGCAGTGCCCGTGGTGCGAGACGCCGGCGGAGGCGTTCTTCCAGTTCTGCCCGCGCTGCGGCCGCGCACTGGGCGCGGTCCGGCTGTATCGCGAGCTGCTGGACCGTGGCATCCCCGAGCGGGAGGCGCGCGCACTGCTGGTCCGGGCCGGTTACGAGCCCTTCTAGACGCTTCGTCTAGGTGGCCGTCCGTGAGCCGGCCGGTGGCTCCAGCACGCACTCCTCGGGCGTCTTGTCCGGCCGGAGTCCCTTGAAGCTCGGTGCCCGCATCTTCTTCGTGCTCTTCGTGATCTCCAGGTACGCCACCTCGCACACCAGCTCGGGCTCGACGAACGTGGCGGCCTTCACGGCCGCGAGCTCCGGGTCGTCGATGGGTGGCGTATCGCGTACCAGTGGACGCAGCTGCTCCAGCACCGCCGCCAGCATCGTGTCGGTGAAGCCCGTGCCGACCTGGCCGATCCACACCCAGCGGTCGCCGTCGAGCGCGCCGACCAGCAGCGCGCCGAACGTGCCCGCGCGGCCCCGCTGGCCCGGCGTCCAGCCCAGGATCACGCAGTCCTGGGTGTCGACCAGCTTGATCTTGCGCCAGTCCGGTGACCGGCGGCCCGACACGTAGTGCGAGCCCTTCCGCTTGGCCACCACGCCCTCGAGCCGGTGCTGACGAGCCGCCTCCACGAAGTCCTTCCCGTCGCCCTCGACGTGGGTCATGAGCTGCAGGCGGTGATCGGTCTCCACGATCAGTTCGAGCAGCTCGCGACGCTCCTCCAGCGTCAGGCCGGTCGTGTCCCTGCCGTCGAGCCAGAGCAGGTCGAAGGCGACGAGCGTCACGGGGATCCGCGAGACGATCCGCTTGATCTCTCGCTCGTTCCGCAGGTTCATGCGCTGCTGCAGCGCCTCGAAGGAGTTCTTGCCGTCGGCGTCGAAGGCGACGATCTCCCCGTCGATCACGGCGTTCACCTGGTCGACGAGCTCGTGGATCATGTGGATCTCGGGGTACTGCGCGGTGGCGTCGCGGCCGGTGCGCGTGCGCAGGACGGTCTCGCCGGTGGTCATCTCCGCGAGGCAGCGGATCCCGTCGAGCTTGGGTTCGAACCACCACTCGGGGTCGTCGAAGGCCTTCCAGCCACCCTCAGCGAGCATCGGCTGCATCCGCGGCGCCGAGGCGATCAGCGGGGCGTCCTGCGCCGAGGCCAGGAACGCGAGCCAGTCCGTCCGGGTCTTTACGAAGTGGAACT
>JALYMB010000098.1 GCA_030773935.1 Actinomycetota bacterium
GAACAGGGCCTTCAACCGCGGGCCGGCCGCCCCTTCGCGTTCGGCCCGCCGCAGCGCCTCGCGCACCTGCGCGTGGATCTGCGTCTCGCCAAGCACCATGGAGTCCAGGCCCGCGGCCACCGCGAAGAGATGATCGGTGGCGTCCTGCTCGTAATGGGAGTACAGGGGTTCGGCCAAGACCTCGGGGTCCACGCCGCGGCTCTCGGCCAGCAATCGCTTCAGCGCCAGGAAGCCCCCGTGATAGCTCGCGACGTCGGCCGTGATCTCCACGCGGTTGCAGGTGGACAGGACCACCGTCTCATCGATCCCATCCTGGTCCAGGGCGCGCCGGTAGGCCTTGACGAGGTCGTCGTCGGTGAACGCGAGCTGTTCCAGCAGCTCGATGGGCGCGCGACGGAACGAGATCCCGAGGGTGAGGACGGCCATGACCGGCTGCAATCCTAGCCGCCGTCCCCTCTGAGCGACCCGGGCGGCGCAGCTCGGGTCGGAGGACGCCGGGGCTACGGCGAGCCAGGGAAGCGCGACGGATCGAAGGGGCCGGGGTCGAAGGGCGGCTCCTCGCCGATCACGAGGGCCGCCACGAGCGCACCGGTGCCCCCGCCGAGCAGGATGCCCTCGGGTCCGTGCCCCGCCGCGGCGAACAGCCCGTCGCCGAGCCACCCGACGATCGGGCGGCCGTCGGGCGTCATCGGCCGGATGCCCCACCGGATCCCACGCAGCGTCGTGTCGGCCAGCGCGGGCACCACGGCGACCGCGCGTTCCACGATCCTGCGCGGCGCATCCAGGTCGTCGGGCTCGGCTCGCAACGCGGGGTGGTGGGAGGCGCCGCACACCACGGTGCCGTCGGATTCCGCGTGCAGGAGCGCGACCACCGAGGGCGGTGCGTGGCCCGCCGCGACGAACGCCGCAGCCGTGGGGAACCCTTCCCCGTCCGCGACCGCCTGCCACGCCGGAGGCGCGTCCACCTCCTCCTCGATCAGGTGGCGCAGCAGTCCCTGCGGCGCAGCGAGTTCCACGATCCAGCCACGCGAGCCCGTCACCGGCAGGTCGAACCCCGCGGGGCGCACCAGCGGCGCCGACCACGGGCCCGCGGCCACGATCACGGTGTCGGCCGGGATCACCCCGTCGTCGGTCACGACGCCGGTGACGCGATCGCCACTCGTGGTGAGCGAGCGAACCATCGTGTGGCGGAGGATCTCCGCGCCGAGCTCCCGGGCGCGCAGGGCGTGGGCGACCGTCAGCGCCGCCGGTTCGATGCGGCGCCCCTGTTCGATCAGCCATGCCGCCGCGAACCCATCGGCCAGCGCCGGCTCCTCCGTCCGCAGGCCGGCGGCGTCCAGCGCCTGGGCCTGCACCCCGGTGGCGGCCCACGCCCGGGCTCGCTCTTCCACGAGGGCCGTGGCACCGGCGTCGCGCGTCACAAGCAGGTGGCCGACGGGCTCGCGGTCGAACCGGACGGGGACCGGCGAGTCTTCGATCAGCCCGAGGTAGCGGTCCAGGCTCACGCGGCTCATCGGCGCGCAGGCCGGGTCGGAGGACAGGACGAACCACCCCTGGTTCCGCCCGGAGGCGCCGGCGGCCAGCTCCTGGCGCTCCAGCATCGTGACGCTCGCGCCGCGCCCCGCGAGCTCCAGCGCGCAGGTTGTCCCGATGATCCCGCCGCCAACGATCGCCACGTCCGGCATGGTCGGCAGCCTAGCGGGCCTCCCGCTCGCTAGGATGGTCGGTGGAGACGTGCCTGAGAGGCCGAAAGGAGCCGCCTGCTAAGCGGTTAGGGGCTTAACCGTCCCTCCCGGGTTCGAATCCCGGCGTCTCCGCTGATCAAACCAGGTACAGCTGGAGCCCTCAGGGGCGCCGACCATCCAGGATGTCCGCGAGTTGCGTCGCCAGGGTGTCGATCACCAAGGCCTCCCCGGGGCCCGTGTAGTGCGTGCCGTCGGAGCGTGCGGGAACACCGTCGATCAGGTCGTCGCAGGGAGCTTCGTCCGTCCGGCACACGACGTCGGTAACGCTCACGAAGGTTGACCGATCGGGGTGTTGTTGGGCGTAGCGGCGCATGATCGAGTTCCAGCGAGAGGTGATGTCGTGGTAGCGCTCGATCTGGAACTGAACCCACTCGTTGCAACGCTCGTCCGTGCAGCGGGAGCCGATGCCTTCGCCCGGAGGTTCGGTGGCGACGAAGACCACGGTGGCGCCGCCGAGCGCGAGGCGTTCAGCACTCGCCTTCAACGCGGCGCGACGCAGTTGCCAGAAGCGATCCGAGCCCGATCGCACGTGCTCCCCGTCGGCCGTGATGAAGTCCGAGACCGACCACCGATCCCACCAGATCACCACGTCGGGGTGCATCGTGCGGATCAGCTCGTCCTGGATGCCCACGACCGACGAACAATGCTCGGATTCGCGAACCGGCTCACCATCGCGGTAGGCGACGGTCTCCCCGGTCACCGAACAGGCGCCGTGGGCGGCCGAGACGACGCGCCATCCACGAGCAGTGGCCTCCCGGTCCAGCGCGACCTCGAGGTGCAGCGGCACGGAGTCGCCGGCGAGCATGACGACGGGCACACCGGCGTCGGGCGGGGGCACGTTCGTGGCCGCGAGGGACACGCCGGCGACGGCAACGAGGGCGACCGGCACGGCGCCGAGCGCCCACCGCCGTC
>JALYMB010000099.1 GCA_030773935.1 Actinomycetota bacterium
TTCAAGGGCACGAGCTTGCGCTCGGCCCTGGACATCGCCCAGAACTTCGACGCGGTGGGTGGCGATCTCAACGCCTTCACCGCGAAGGAGTACACGTGTTTCTACTCCCGTGTGCAGGATCGTGATCTGCCGATGGCGGTCGAACACCTCTCGGACATGCTCCAGCACAGCCTGATCCGGAAGGCCGATCTGGACGCCGAGCGACAGGTGATCCTGGAAGAGATCAACATGCACGAGGATTCGCCGGAGGACGTCGTGCACGACCTGTACACGGAGGTCCTGTGGCCCGAGCACCCCCTGGGCCGACCGATCCTGGGGACGGTTGGCACGATCGAGGCGGCCACCCCCCAGCGAGTCCGACGCTTCTACCGCCGGCACTACATCCCGGGGAACTTCGTGGTGGTGGCGGCCGGGAACGTCCGTCACGAGGATCTGATCGTCCTGCTGAGGAGACACCTCGACACGGGACGTGCGCTCCGCCAGGGTCAGCGATCGTCGTGGAACCTCCGGGCCGGGGGCGCGCCGCCCGAGCCCAGCGGGCGCAGCCTCACGAAGCGCCGAAAGACGGAGCAGGCACATATCTGCCTGGGCACGAACGGGCTGGCGCGAACCGATCCTGACCGGTTCGCCTTCCTGATCGTGAACACGGCGCTGGGCGGCGGGATGAGCTCGCGGCTGTTCCAGAAGATCCGCGAGGAGCGGGGTCTGGCGTACTCGGTCTACAGCTACCACTCCCAGTACACGGAGGCCGGGATCTTCACCGCCTACGCCGGCACCACGCCCGCCCGTGCGCACGAGGTCGTCGGTCTCCTTCATCACGAGGTGGACGACATCGGGGCAGGTGGTCTCACCGTCCAGGAGTTCGAGCGGGCGAAGGGTCACGTGAAGGGGTCGCTGGTGCTGTCGCTGGAGGATCCCGGCGGCCGCATGTCGCGATTGGGCAAGTCCGAGATCTCTCACGGCGAGATCCTCACCGTCGATCAGACCCTCAAGCGCATCGACGCCGTCACCATCGATGATGCGCGGCGCGTGGCCCAGCGGGTACTGTCGCAACCCATGACCCTCACCGTTCTGGGTCCCTTCGGGGCGAACGCGTTCCGAGAGCCGGCGGCGTGATCCGCGTCGGCGTCATCGGCGCCTTCGGCCGGATGGGCCAGATGGTCTGCCGCGCCGTGTACGAGGATCCGGAACTTGTGCTCGTGGCCGCGATCGACCGCTCCCATGTCGGGGAGCCGATCGGACCGAGGATCGGCAAGCCCCACCTCGAGGTCCTGATCGCCGAGGAGCTCCACGAGCTGCTGACCGCCGAGGTCGAGGTGGCCGTGGACTTCACCCATCCCGACGTCGTCCGCGACGACGTCGAGTGGGCGGTGGCGCACGCGGTCGACATCGTGGTCGGCACAACGGGGCTGAGCGACGCCGACCTGGACTGGATGCGCTCCCTGTTGGAGTCGGAGGATTCCGAGTCCAACGTGATCGTTGCGCCGAACTTCGCGCTCGGCGCCGTCCTGATGCAACGGTTCGCCGCGGAGGCCGCTCGGTTCTTCCCCGCGGCAGAGGTGATCGAACTGCATCACGACGGGAAGGCCGACGCGCCCAGCGGCACCGCTCTGGCGACGGCGCGACGGATCGCGCGCGAACGCACGGCGGACTATCTCGGCCCCGAGGCCGAGTCCGTGACCGGCGCCCGAGGCGGCAACGTGGAGGGTGTGCGCGTGCACTCGGTGCGTCTGCCGGGGCTCGTGGCCCACCAGGAGGTGATCCTGGGCGCGCCGGGACAGACCCTCACGATCCGCCACGACTCCATGGATCGCGCCTCGTTCATGCCGGGGGTCCTGCTGGCGGTCAAGGCCGTGAGTTCGCGCCCGGGGCTGACGGTGGGTCTGGAGCCGTTGCTGGATCAACCGTGACCGGTCGGATGGCGGCCGTGTTCGCCCACCCCGACGACGACACCTTCGCCGTGAGCGGCACGGTGGCCCTGCACGCGGACGACCCGGACTTCCGATTCATCTTGATCCACGCCACCAGCGGTGAGGCCGGGGAGATCGCCGACCCCTCGCTCGCCACGCACGAAACCCTTGCCGCGGTGCGGGAGGAGGAGGACCGGCGCTCGTGGCTCACGCTCGGGCGGGAGCCGGATCGCCACGAGTGGCTGCGGTACCCAGACGGAGGCCTGGCGCTCGTCGATTTCGACGAGATCGTCGACCGTGTGAGCGTCATCCTGCGCGAGGAGCGGCCCGACGTCGTTGTGACGTTCGGCCCCGACGGCATCACCGGTCATCCCGACCACGTCACGATCGGTCGTGCCGCGACCGAGGCGTTCCACCGGTTGCGAGGCGAGGGTGTCGGGGGGTTCCTGCGGCTCCTGCACGGAGGGATCCCCCTGTCCCAGCTCCAGCGATGGAACGAGATGCTGATCGCCGACGGCAAGGAGCCGTTCCGCCAGGACAGGCTGTACGACCCGCACGGCGTGCCCGACGAGACCATCGGGTTCATCGTGGATTGCACCGCGGTGGCTCCTCGCGTGCTGGCCGCGTTGCGCGAGCATCGCACGCAGGCCTCCGGCTTCGAGGATCAGCCCCAGGACCAGCAGCTGGCCGCCGTGGCGTCGGAGCGCGGCGTCGTCGCGTGGCCGCCCTGGTCGCCGGGTGACCCGGTCCTCACCGACGTCTTCGAGACGCTGGGTGCGGCGGGACCCGGCCGCCGGTCGTCCGAGCCGATCAGCGGGAGCGGATCTCCTCAACCGTGATCGCGCCCTCGTCGGTCTGCGTGATCAGCAGGCCCTCCAGCTCGGCCATGGGCTCCGCCTCACGGCCGGTGAGTCCGAGGGCCGCCCGCTCCACGAACGGCGAGTGGCTGATCACCAGCGCACACCCGCCCGCCGCCACCCGGTCCAGCAGGGCTCGGATGCCCGCGGCCATCCCGTCGGGACTGCCCCCGCTCGCGTCGTGGCCGGCCAGACCGGGGATCACGGCGTGATCGGACAACTGAGCGCCGGCGCCGCGAAGGAACCACGCAGCCGTCTCGGCCGCGCGCTGGGCCGGGGAGACGAACACGACGTCGAAGACGCGCGCGGACGCGCGACCGGCGTCCTCGGCCTCGGAGCGACCGGCGGGTGAGAGCCGGTC
>JALYMB010000100.1 GCA_030773935.1 Actinomycetota bacterium
TCGAGACGGATCGATCCGGTGAGCCCTTCACCCGGACGCGGCCCTCGGCGAGCTCCAGGTCCCCCCGGTCGACCTCGAGCTCGGCCGCGGCGGCGTCGAGGAGCTGGTCGCGCACGTCGACCGCCGCTGCCAAGATCGCTCGCCCGGAGTTGAACGTGGTCTGCGACCCGCACGAGCCCATGTCCCAGTTGGCCGCGGCGGTGTCCTGGTACAGGAGCGTGAAGTCGTGGGGATCCATGCCGAGCTCCTCGGCCACGTACGTCGGCATGGCCATGACGGCCCCGCTGCCGTTCTCCTGCGAACCGGTCACGATCGTGCCGCTGCCGTCGCCGTTCAGGTGGATGTAGGCGCCCGAGGGAGCCGGCATGCAGGGCCACCAGCCGACCGCTACGCCGATCGCCTCGTCCTGCGGCAGCTCGCGGTCGTAGCCGATCATCTCGACGGCGCGCTCGAGCGTCTGCTTGATCCCGACCTCATCGAAGATCTGGCGCGTGGGCCCCTCGGCGCCCTTCTCGATCACCGTGCGCCGGCGAAGTTCCACAGGGTCGATGCCGAGTTCCCGCGCCACCTCGTCCATGTGCTGCTCGAGCCCCCAGCACACCTGGGGGGCGGTGGGGGCTCGGACAGAGCCCGAGGGTTGGTGGTTCGTGTAGTTGAGATACGACTCCACGAAGACGTTGTCGATCTGGTACGGGCCGCACGCGTGCATCGCGGCCATCTGTCCCAAGAACCCTCCCTCGCCGCAGTACGCGCCCTTGTCCAGGATCAGGCGGGCCTTGCGCGCCACCAGGTGCCCGTCGCGCGTCGCGCCGGTCTCGAACTCCATCACGATGCCCTCGCGCCGCTGGGCGATCGCCCTGAACTCCTCCTCGCGGGAGAAGACCAACTTCACGGGTCGCCGCGCCGCGCGGGCGAGCGCCGCGACCTGGGCCTCGAAATGGAGGTCGCACTTGGCGCCGAACCCCCCGCCCAGCAATGGAACGACGACCCGCACGTTCGCTTCGGGGATCTGCAACGTCTGCGCAACCCCGGCGCGCGCGGCGTACGGCACCTGCGTCGAGGACCAGATCGTGACCTCGTCTCCACGCCACTCGGCCAGCACGGCCCGCGGTTCGATCGGCACGCCCTGCGACGCGTCCGACTCGTAGCGACCCTTCACGACGACGTCGGCCTGGGCCATGGCGGCGTCGGCGTCTCCCTTGACGATCGTGCTGTAGGAGATCGTGTTGCCGCTCGCCACCATGCCCTCGTCGCGCTCGTACGAGGCCCAGTCGGGGTGGATCAGGGGAGCGTCTGGCTCCATCGCCGCCACGAAGTCCGTGATCGCCGGCAGGGGCTCGTAGTCGACCTCGATCAACACCGCTGCCTCCGCTGCGATCTCCTCGGTGAGCGCGGCCACGCCCGCCACGATCTCGCCCTCGAAGCGCACGACGTCCTTGGCGAACAGCGTGCGGTCCTGCACCAAGCCTCCGAATCGAACGTCGGGCAGGTCCTCCTGCGTGACCACTGCGACGACGCCCGGCACCGCGCGCGCTTTGGTCGTGTCGAGGCGCCGGATCCTCGCGTGGGGGTGGTCGGTGTACCGGAACTTCGCGTGGGCCATGCCGGTCATCGTGAGGTCGGCCGTGTAGCGCCCCACGCCGGTCACCTTTTCCTTGCCGTCAGCTCGGATGAACGTCGTTGCCGCTGCCGCGGTGCCCGCCCCCATCACGCGTCCTCCCTTCCGGTGGCGCACATCATGGACCGTCCACGCTCTGGGCGGGAAGTCCTCGTTCGGGAGGCGGATCAGCCCCGACGCCGATGTTCACTCGTGCCGATCGATCCGCCCGCTCCCACACGTCGAACGTCGTCATGTTCCGGTAGCCCATCCGCTCGTACACAGACTTGCCCATGTCGCTCGCCTGCAGCGTCGCGGGCAAACTCGGGCGGCAACGCGTCGCCGCCCAGGTCACCGCCTCCCCGTAGCCACGTCCGCGGACCTCAGCCAGCGTCGCCACGCCGTAGA
>JALYMB010000101.1 GCA_030773935.1 Actinomycetota bacterium
CCGCTGACGCGCGCCTACGAGGCGCCCGGACGCGGCTACCACTGGGGCATGGCCACGTTCCATCCCACGCTGCCGCGCGGCGCCCGGGTGAAGACGAACCAGGTCGCCTCGCTGCACGAGATCCTCACCGGTCCGGCGCACGAGAACGACGGCACGTTCAACCTGTTCGGCGCACTGGCCACCAGCATGGCCACCACCGGCTACGCGAACGTGAAGGAGTTCCAGAAGGCGGAGCTGGTGATCGCGCCCTCGATCAAGTCCGAGGGCAAGAGCTACCAGACGGCGCAGGGCGTGGGGATGGGCCGCTGAGCGAGGCTCCGGCCCCGCGTACGCAGACTCCGCGCCCGGTGCTGGTCGTCGACTTCGGGGCGCAGTACGCCCAGCTGATCGCGCGCCGGATCCGGGAGTGCCACGTGTACTCGGAGATCGTGGCGCACGACACGCCGCTGGAGGAGCTGCGGGCGCGCCGGCCCGCCGGCATCGTGCTCTCGGGTGGTCCCGCGTCCGTGTACGAACCCGGCGCGCCCGCCGTGGACGCGGGACTGTTCGACCTGGGTGTGCCGGTGCTGGGCATCTGCTACGGGCACCAGCTCATGGCGCAGGCCCTGGGCGGCCAGGTCGCGGCCACGGGGCAGCGCGAGTACGGGCGCACCACGCTCCAGGTACGCGGTGCGGGCGTGCTGCTCCAGGATCTCGCCGAGCGCGAGCAGGTGTGGATGAGCCACGGCGACGCGGTGGCCAGGGCGCCGGAGGGGTTCCGCGTCACGGCGACCACCGACCAGATCCCGGTGGCCGCAATGGAGGATCCCGAGCACGGGATGTTCGCCGTGCAGTTCCACCCCGAGGTCGCACACACTCCCAAGGGCGTCGCGATCTTGAAGCGCTTCCTGTACGAGGGCTGCGGCCTGCTGCCGGACTGGACCCCGACGAACGTGATCGAGCGGAGCGTCGCGGCGATCCGCGCCCAGGTGGGAGACGCCCAGGTGCTGTGCGCGCTCAGCGGCGGCGTGGACTCGGCGGTGGCCGCACTCCTGGTCCACCGCGCCGTCGGCGAGCAGCTCACCTGCGTCTTCGTCGATCACGGCCTGAACCGAGAGGGCGAACCCGACCAGGTCGAGGAGACCTTCGCCCGGCACTTCCGCGTGCCGCTGGTGCACGTGAAGGCCGCCGACCGGTTCCTGGCCGGGCTGGCCGGCGTCACCGACCCCGAGGCCAAGCGCCGGGCGATCGGGGAGGAGTTCATCCGCGTGTTCGAGGAGGTGGCGCGCGAGCACACCGGCGCCAGGTTCCTGGTGCAGGGCACCCTGTACCCCGACGTGATCGAGTCCGGCTCGCGCACGGCCGCCAACATCAAGAGCCACCACAACGTGGGCGGACTGCCCGAGGACATGGACCTCGAGCTCGTTGAGCCCCTGCGCGACCTGTTCAAGGACGAGGTACGGATCGTGGGCGCCGAGCTCGGCCTGCCCGAGGAGATCGTGCAGCGCCAGCCGTTCCCGGGGCCGGGGCTCGCGGTGCGGATCGTTGGCGAGGTGACGGCCGAGAACCTCGCGACGGTGCGCGCCGCCGACCACATCGTGCGCGAGGAGATCCGCCGCGCCGGTCTGGAACGCGCGACCTGGCAGGCGTTCTGCGTGCTGCTGGCCGACGTGCAGAGCGTGGGCGTGATGGGCGACGGCCGCACCTACGAGAACCCCGTGATCGTCCGGGCCGTGACGAGCGAGGACGCCATGACCGCGGACTGGGCGCGCCTGCCCGCCGACGTCCTGGACCGGATCGCGAGCCGCGTGATCGCCGAGGTCCCCGGCGTCAACCGTGTGGCCTACGACATCACCAGCAAGCCCCCCGGCACCATCGAATGGGAGTGACTCCGGCGGGGGATCGGCGACCGATGGTCAGCGCCGGTCCGCGGTGACGATCAGCCGCTGCGCGGCCGAGTACTCCGGGTTGCAGGTCGTCAGCACGAGGGTGGGTCGCACGGTCTGCGTCAGCACCGTCCCCGAGCCCTCGGCGGGCACCACGAACACGTCGTTGACCACGTAGGTGAACGTTCCGTACTCGGTGCGCAGCGTGATCTCGTCGCCCGCCTGCATCTCGTCGAGGTTGCCGAACGGATGCAGGTAGGTGGTCCGATGCCCCGCGATCCCCACCCGCCCCGTCTCCTGCCAGGGGTCGGCCGAGTCGGAGTAATGCCCGGGCCCCTTCTCCAGGGCAGCCTCGTCGGTCCCCTCGACCACGATCATGTCCAGGTCGATCCGGGGGATCACGATCTCGGCGTACGCCGTGCCCGGCAGGCGCAGACGGTCCGTCGGCGGCGGCCGCCCGGTCTTCGTGTCGATGCGCCCCACGAACCCGGGTCGCAGCTGGTCCTGCGCGTGCTGCGTCGTGAGACCGGTGCCCCACAGGGTCCATCCGATGTAGCCGGCGAGCCCGGAGGCGACCACGAGGCACAGGATGCCGACCCATTTCAACGCGAGGTCCGCCCCGGTGGAGGCCGGTCGCCGTGCCGATGCCGCTCGCGTCCGGCCGGGGGCCTCAGCGTCGCCGGTCGTCACCGAAACACCTCTCCGTCCGGACCCACCGGGGCAACCCTGATCGGGTCGCGGGTGGCCAGGGTAGTGCGCGGGCGACGAGAGCCACAATCCGTCCAACGTCCCGACGTCGTCGCGTCGATCGAGCACGTGGTCGAGGACCGGCGTGGTGGTGGGGTCGGTTAGCATCGGACGCGTGAACGCCGTCTCCCCCCTCCTCGAGGGTCTGAATCCCGTCCAGCGCGAGGCCGTTCTGCACACGGAGGGTCCCGTGCTGATCGTGGCCGGCGCCGGCTCCGGGAAGACCCGCGCCCTCACCCACCGGATCGCCCACCTGATCCGCGAGGAGGGTGTCTCCCCGGGCAGCATCCTGGCCATCACCTTCACGAACAAGGCGGCCCGCGAGATGGCCGAGCGCGTGGAGGGGATGGTGGGGGGCCGCGTCGCCTCCGGCATGTGGATCCTGACGTTCCACGCCACCTGCTCGCGGATCCTCCGCCGCGAGCACGACCACCTGGGGCTGCCGAGCACCTTCACGATCTACGACGAGGCCGACACCGAGCGGCTGATCGCGCAGGTCCTGAGGGACCTCGACCTGGATCCCAAGCGGTTCCCGCCGCGAGCGATCGCATCCGCCGTCGGCCGCGCCAAGGACCAGGTCCTGTCCGCGGACGAGTTCGCCGGGCGAGCCGGGAACTACTACGAGGAGACCGTGGCGAAGGTCTACAGCGCGTACGAGCAGCGCAAGCGCGCGGCCGGAGCCCTGGACTTCGACGACCTGATCATGGAGACGGTACGGTTGCTGCGGGACAACCCCGAGGTGCTTCGCCACTATCAGGAGCGGTTCCGCTACATCCTGATCGACGAGTATCAGGATACGAACCGCGCGCAGTACCAGTTGGTGAACCTGCTGGCGGCGCGCTACCGCAACCTGTGCGTCGTCGGCGACGCCGACCAGGGGGTGTACAGCTGGCGCGGGGCCACCATCCAGAACCTGCTGGACTTCGAGCGCGACTATCCCGACGCCGCCGTCTTCCTGATGGAACAGAACTACCGCTCGACGCAGCACATCCTGTCGATCGCGAACGCGCTGATCGAGCACAACCAACAGCGGAAGCCCAAGAGCCTGTGGACCGAGACCGCCGCCGGTGAGCTCGCGGTCCGGTTCCGTGCCGACGACGAGCACGAGGAGGCCATGTTCGTCGCCGAGGAGGTCGAGCGGCTGGTCGGCGAGGAGGGCATGCGCTACCGCGACATCGCGATCTTCTACCGCACGAACGCGCAGAGCCGGGTGCTGGAGGACGTGTTCATGCGCACCGGCGTGCCATACAAGGTGTTCGGCGGGGTGCGCTTCTACCAGCGCAGAGAGATCAAGGACGTCCTGGCGTACCTGCGGTTGTTGGTGAACCCCCAGGACGTGATCAGCTTCCGCCGCGCCGTGAACACCCCGAAGCGTGGGATCGGCGATGCGTCCGTGGCCGCGGTGGAATCGTTCGCGCAGACCGAGGGCATCCCCGTCATCGAGGCGGTGCGGCGTGTGGACGAGATCGTCACGTTGGCGCAGCGCGCGAAGGGAGCCGTATCCGGGTTCCGGCTGGTGATGGACGCGCTGGACCACCACCTCATCGACGGCGCGGGACCCGCTCGCATGGTCGAGTTCGCGGCGCAGGAGTCCGGCTACCTCGCGGAGCTCGAGGAAGATCGCACCGTCGAGGCGCAGGGACGGATCGAGAACCTGCAGGAGCTCTCGGGCGTCGCGGCCGAGATGATGCAGCGAGAGCCCGACGCCGGTCTCGCGGAGTTCCTGGAACAGGTGTCGCTGGTCGGGGACCAGGACTCCTACGATGAGGAGGACTCCGCCGTCACCCTGATGACCCTGCATATCGCGAAGGGTTTGGAGTTCCCGGCGGTGTTCATGGTGGGCCTGGAGGACGGGATCTTCCCGCATTACCGCTCCATGACCAGCGCCGCCGAGTTGGAAGAGGAGCGCAGGCTCGCGTACGTGGGGATCACGCGCGCGCAGCAGCGTCTGTACCTCTGCCATGCGTGGAGCCGAACGATCTTCGGTCAGACGCAGTTCAACCCGCCATCCCGGTTCCTGAACGAGCTGCCCGAGGAGTTGATCCAGCTTCGCGAGGGGGGCGGAGGCCGGTCGCGTCAGGTCCGCGACGCCGCGGGCCGGCGGCAGCATTCGGTGATCGGCCTGCCGACGCAGGAGCCCGGTCCAGGCCGTTCGCCGCAGGGCGTGCCCAGGCGGGAGCCGGTGTCGATCTCGGCCGGCGACACGGTCGTGCACGACAAGTGGGGCGAGGGCGTCGTGGTGAACGTCGAGGGAGGCGGCGGCGAGGCCCTGGCCACGATCCGCTTCGACGACGTGGGGGAGAAGCGGCTCCTGCTGGGCTACGCCCCCCTCAGGAGGGTCGACGGCTAGGAGAGCCGGTCCAGGACGTTGCGGGTGATCCGGTCGACGTCGGGGTCGCCGAGCCCGTTCATCCAGTCCGTGCATCCGGCGTTGAAGACGGTCCCCCCTCCCGGCGTCGTGAAGCAGCCGACCACCGCGTGGTTGTTCGTGATGCGGTGCGCGTGCTCCTCCCACTCGTCGCCGAACAGCGAGCGAGCGACATGCTCCAGCTCGCCGGGTTCGTCCGCGTACCTCGAGGGCTGCTCGTGCTTCTGCCAGAGCCGCGCCGGCGCGGTGGCCAGCACCTCCAGCGTGTCCGGCGCACCGTCCGCGTGCGTGGGCACGGGGAGGCCGTCCACCAGCGCCAGTTCGCAGCCGTCCACCTCGTAGGCGCAGATCGCGTCGGCGTGGCCCAGCGCGTCCCCGTAGTGCAGGTCCGTGCCCTCGAACGCCCAGTGATCGGGCTGCCAGATCGTGTACGCGCCGCTCGCGCGTGGGACCCCGAGGCCGTACCGCGAGTAGCCGCCGCGCGAGAAGGAGAGGCCGGTGGTGGCGAACTCCGGCCGGCCGACGCGCCGGTCCACCCACGCTCCGGAGAGGGTTCTCTCTTCCGCCGTGCCCAGCACGGGGTCGTCCTCGACGGCGTACTTGTAGCAGGTCATCGCCGTGCGGCCGTCCTCGAAGCGCACCTGCCAGTAGCAGGTGTTGCCGGTGAAGAAGGCCGCGTTGCCGCCCGCTGCGGTGAAGGCCTCCACGGCATCGCGCATCCCCCACGACCAGTACTCGTCGTGCCCGACCGAGACGAACAGCCGGTAGGGATCCAGCAGGCCGGGCACGGCCTCCAGGTCCTGCGAGGTCGCGACGTCCACGGCGTAGCCGTTGGACTCCGCCCAACCGACGAAGGGGCGTTCCCAGTTCCACCAGCCGGCGCCGCCGCTCCACACCGACAGGCCGAGGGGCTCGGCCCACTCGAAGAACCCCAGCCCCTCCCGGTCGGGCCGGTGCTGCATCTTGCGACGCGCGGGTTCGGGCTTGACCAGGAAGCCAGGCGCGAGCGGACGTTCGAACGAGACGCGCGTGCCTCCG
>JALYMB010000102.1 GCA_030773935.1 Actinomycetota bacterium
CCTGCTGCACGGCTCGGCGGTTCCGCTCACGGCTGACGACCGCCTCGTGACCCTCGGTCCTCCCGACGCCGACGGCTTCATGGACGCACTCGCCTCGGCGGGCGGCGCGGCCGGCCTCGGCGTCAGCCGCCTCGAGGAGACCGCCGATCTGCCGCCTGTCCTCGCACAGATCCCGCTCACGGTCCGGCTCCAGCTCCTGGCCCTGCGGATCGCGGCCGAGCGCGACCAGGACCCGGACGTCGTGATCACGGGGCCGTGGGCCGACGAGGGCCTATGGAGGATCGGCGCACCCCGAGCCTGATCTGATCCCTACGCCACGACGAGATCGGCGACGGCGGCGAGCTCCCGCTCGTCCACACGTGCCCGCACGATCGTCCCGGACTCATCGGCCCGAGTGCCCAGCACCTCGGCGTGGCGGTACAGCCGCGCGGTCACATCCTCGCGCCCGTACGGCACCAGAAGCGTCACCTCGACGGGCGGGTGCGGCAGCGCGTCGCCCGCCGACTCCAGCACACCGTCCACGCCCTCCCCCGTCAGGCCGGAGACGGCGATGGAGCCGGGGAACCGACGCGCAAGGCGCGCCCGTGCCGAGCCGGCGACCCGGTCGATCTTGTTCAAGACGAGCAATTCCGGGATCCGGCCGGCGCCGATGTCGCCGAGGACCGAGCGCACGGCCTCGATCTGCTCGTCGAGGACCGGCGAGGACGCATCCGCAACGTGCAGGATCAGGTCTGCGACCGTCACCTCCTCGAGCGTTGAGCGGAAGGCCTCCACCAGATCATGGGGCAGCTTTCCGACGAACCCGACGGTGTCGGAGATCGTGGCCCGGCGCCCACCGGGAAGCTCGAGCCTTCGGGTGGTGGGATCCAGCGTGGCGAAGAGCTGATCGGCGACGAGGACCTCGGCACGCGTGAGGGCGTTCATCAGCGTGGACTTTCCCGCGTTGGTGTAGCCGGCGATCGCGATCTGCGGTTGCCCCGAACGTTGGCGCGCGCCGCGTTTCACATCCCGTGTGCGCGAGAGATCCTTGATGTCGCGGCGGAGTTTGGAGATGCGACGCCGGATGTGTTGGCGATCGACCTCCATCTTCGTCTCACCGGGCCCTCGCGTGCCGATGCCGCCGCCCAGACGGCTCATGGCCTCACCCCAGCCGCGCAGACGCGGCAGGAGGTAGTTCAGCTGGGCCAGCTCCACCTGCGCCTTTCCCTCCCGGCTGCGCGCGTGCAGCGCGAAGATATCCAGGATCAGGGCGGTGCGATCGACGACCTTGAGGCCGAGCCGCTCCTCCAGCGACCGGAGCTGTCCGGGCGTCAGCTCGTGGTCGAACATGACCGCGGCGGCGTCGTTGGCGTGCACGATGCGGTGCAACTCCTCCAGCTTGCCCTTGCCGACATAGGTGCCGGGATCGGGTTCGGGGCGACTCTGCACCAGCCGTGCCACCGCCTCCGCCCCCGCCGAGTCGGCCAGCGCCTCGAGCTCGTCGAGATCCTCTTCGACGATGCCCGGAGCGACGCCCACCAGCACGGCACGCTCCCGCACACGCGGCGTCCACGTGGCCGAGAGCGGAGACTCCAGGACCGCACGAGCGCGGTTGCGTTGACGGCCGGGGGCGCGTTCGTTCGCCATCAGCTCATCGCCACCCCATGCTCCCGCAAGAGCTCGTTCAGACGGACCTTGTCATCGGTTCCCGGCGTGCGGTAGCCGATGATCAGACCACAGGGCAGGCCGTACGTGCCGGCGGGGAAGGTCCTGCCTCGCGAGCCGGGGACCACGATGGCCCGCGCCGGCACCTCGCCGCGATGCTCCACCGGCTCATCCGACGTGACGTCGATCACCGGCGTGCTGGCGGTCAGCACCACCCCCGTCGCGATGACGGCGTCCCGGTGCACCCGCACGCCCTCCACGATCACACAGCGCGATCCCACGAAGGCGCCGTCCTCCACGATCACCGGAGCCGCCTGCAACGGCTCCAGGACGCCGCCGATCCCCACCCCGCCGGAGAGATGAACGTTCGCGCCGATCTGCGCACCGGAGCCCACCGTGGCCCAGGTATCGACCATGGTTCCGGCGCCCACCCACGCGCCGATGTTTACGTAGCTCGGCATCATCACGACCCCCGGCGACAGGAAGGCGCCGTAGCGAGCCGCGGCCGGAGGCACCACGCGGACGCCGGCCTCCTCGTAGCCGCTCTTCAAGGGCAGCCGGTCGTGGTACTCGAACGGCCCGACCTGGGTTGTCGACAGACCCCGGGCGCGGAAGAAGAGCAGCACCGCCTGCTTCACCCACGCGTTGACGCGCCATCCGTCGCCGTCGGGTTCGGCGACCCTGATCCGGCCCTCGTCCAGCAGGCGGATCGCGTCCTCCACCGCCTCCACGTCCAGGGGGTGCTCGGGATCTTCGAACGACGCCGTGATGCGCGAGGCCAGCTCGTTCATGCGCTCACGCCCTCTGGCAACAGGCCGGCCAGGATGGCCGCGGCCCGCTCGCACTCCTCAAGCGTCGGCACCATGGCCATCCGCACGTATCCCTCGCCCTCGGCCCCGAAGAACGACCCGGGCGCCACGATCAGTCCCCCACGGTCCAGCAGCTCCGTCGCCCAGTCCAGCGACGGCCGTCCGCCGGGCACCTTCACCCACAGGTAGAACGTGGCGACGCTCCCTGCAACCTGCACCCCGCGCCCGGCGAACAGCTCCAGGAAGACACGGCGCTTCGCGGCGTATCGCTCGCGGTTCTCCCGGACGTGGGTCTCGTCCTCCCATGCGGCAACGCTCGCGTGCTGAACGAACTCCTGCGGGGTCACCCCGACGCTGGGACGCAGCGCCTTCAGCGCGGCGATCAGCCCCGGATCGCCGGCGGCGAACCCACTCCGGTACCCCGTCATGGACGAACGCTTCGACAACGTGTTCACGACCACGACGTTCGTCAGATCTCCCACCTGCAGGCCGCTCGCCGGCGGCGCATCGAACCACAGCTCGCTGTACGCCTCGTCGCAGGCGAGCAGGAAGCCGTGGGTGCGGGCGAGGTCCGCCGCATCGCGCAGGAACGCCGGCGGGGCGACCGCGCCGGTGGGGTTGTTCGGGTAGTTCAGCCACAGCACGGACGTCCGTGCCCATGTCGCGGCGTCGACCCCGCCCAGATCTGGGAGGAACGCGTCCTCCTCACGCAGAGGGAGGCGCAGGACCTCGCCGCCCGCGAACCGCGCGCCGCGCTCGGGGATCGTGTAGCCGGGCGTCGTCACGACGGCCAGGTCCCGGCCGGCCGCCGGGTCCAGGACCGCCTGTGCCAGCGAGAACACCAGCTCCTTCGAGCCGAGGATCGGCAGGATCTGGGTCTCGGGATCGACCCCGACCCCGAAGCGCCGGTCGATCCACTCGGCGATCGCGGCACGCAGTCGGGGCAGGCCGGCTGCCCGCGGATACGACGAGACGGGTTCCACCGCGTCCTTCAAGGCATCGCGGATGAAACCGGCCGTCACCTCGCGCGGGTCGCCGACACCGAAGTCGATCAGCCTCCGACCCGCCTCGAGCGCAGCCGACTTGCGGCGGTCGAGCGCCTCGAAGGGGTACGGCTCCACGGATCGGATCCCCGGCGACAGATGCACCACGATCTACGCGTCCTCCTCAGCCACTGCCCCGTCCGTGAGGAAGGACCGGAGCACCTCGTACGACCGGACCAGCGAGGCCACCTCGACCCGCTCGTCGTCCCGATGAGCGTACCCGGGGTCACCGGGGCCGAAATTGACGGCGTCCACGCCGACCGTCGCGAACTCGGCCACCGAGGTCCACGCCTGCTTGGGCCCGATCCCCAGATCGCCCGCCCTGCGCAGACGGTCCACCAGCGGGTTGCGCAGGTTCACGGAACCCGGCGGCGCGTTGCCCACGATCTCGATCTCGGCGCCGGGGAGCATCGCTCGCAGCCCGGCCTCCGCCCACGCAGGGTCGGTGCCGGGCGCGTACCGGTAGTTCAGGTCCGCTTCCACGCGGTCGGGCACCACGTTCGCCGCCAGCCCGCCGTGGATCGTGGTGACACTCATGGCCTCCAGGTAGATCAGGCCGTCGATCTCCACCTCGCGTGGCTCGCGCGCGGCCACCTCGGCCAGCGTACGGACCGCGGCGTGGATCGCGTTCTCTCCCAGCCAGGGACGTGCGCTGTGCGCGGCCCGACCGCGGATCGTCAGGCGGGCGTTCAGGTTTCCAAGGCATCCGACCTCGATCGCGTTCGCGGTCGGCTCCATGACGATCGCGAGGTCGACGTCACGCAGTTCGGGGCATCGCTCGAACAGCGGAAGCAGGGCGCTCTGCGTGATCGGGAGTTCCTCCCGTCCGAAGAACACCAAGGACAGGTCGACGTCGCTCTGCACACCGGTGGCCATGTCGCCGGCGACCGCCTCCATCACCGCGACGGCACCCTTCATGTCGGCGGCGCCCAGCCCGAGCACCGCGTCCGTCTCCATGCGCCCGGGCAGATTCCCGTTGGGGGGCACCGTGTCGACGTGCCCTGCGACCAACACACGGGGCGCACCGTCGCGCCGGATCGGCGGGCCGTAGCATCGGACGGCGTCCTGCGCATCCATGACCGGGAGATCGCCGGGGACCTCGAGCGCCTCGAGGATCTCTGCCTCGTCCCCGCTCGTGGACGCGATGTCGACCAGTGCGAGCGTCCGCGCGGCCAGGCGCTCGGCCAGCCCTCTCACCGCAGCGCGGCCAGGTCGACGACGCCGTCGAAGACCCGCGTCGCGGGGCCCATGAGGACGAGCTCGCCGTCCTCACGCCGCTCGACCTCGAGATCGCCACCGGGGAACCGGACCACCGCCCGCGCCGGTGTCAGTCCCGCTTCGTTGGCGGCGACGGCCACGGCACAGGCACCGCTCCCGCACGCCATCGTCTCCTTCGACCCTCGCTCCCACACACGGGCCAGGATCGCGTCGTCGGTGGCGTGGGCGAACTCCACGTTCGTTCCCTCCGGGAAGAGCTCGTGATGTTCCAGCGCCGGGCCGATATGTCCGACGTGGAACCGCGCGGGGTCGTCCTCGAGAAGCAGCACCAGATGGGGGTTCCCGATCGACAGCGCGCTGGCCTTCACCGTGATCCCACCGCCGATGTCCAGCGGTTCGGTCAGGAACGTCTCCCACGCCGGCCCCCGCATGGGGATCGCCGATCTCGCGAACGCCGGCCTTCCCATCTCCACCGACACGCGATCCTCCGACAGCAACTCCACGCGCCTGATCCCGGCCCGCGTCGCCACGTCGAAGGCCGGCATGTCGATGAGGCCGGCATCGCGAGCCAGCGCTGCGACGCAGCGGATCCCGTTCCCGCACATCTCCGCGAGACTCCCGTCGGCGTTCCGGTAGTCCATGAAGACGGCGGCATCGGGCGCCCGCACCACGCGGATCAACCCGTCAGCGCCAACGCCGAACCGGCGATCGCAGATCGCGGCCACCTCATCCCCGTCGAGCGGGCGCCGGTCGTCGAGGTCGATCACCATCACGAAGTCGTTCCCGGAGCCCTCGTACTTGGCGAACCGTAGCTCGTCGCTCATCCGCCCTCCAACTCCGCGTGCAGCTCGTGCACCACGTCCATCGCCCCGCCTGCCCCGGCGGCCACCCACCGGATGCGCGGATCCCGCAGGAACCACGTCATCTGCCGGCGGGCGAGGTTGTTCGTCCTCCGCACGATGCCGGCGACCGCCTCCTCGAGTGAGAGCTCGCCCCGCAGGTGGCGGGTCATCTCAGCGTAGCCGATGGCCTGCGTGGAGGTGAGCCATCCGCCGAGACCGGCCGACAGCAGCTCGCGCACCTCGTCCAGCAACCCGAGCTCGAGCATCCGGTCGACGCGGCGTCGGACCCGTCCGGTGAGCGTCTCTCGCTCCAGGGCCACGCCGACGGCCCGCACGTGCGCCGGCGGGTACGACCGCCACGCCTCGGCGAAGGAGGAGAACGGCCGGCCCGTGACGGCCGCCACCTCGAGGGCCCGCACCGTTCTCCGCGCGTTGCCCGGCTCGATCCTGCCCGCCGCCACCGGATCGGCCATCACGAGCCTCCCGTGGAGTCCCCGAGCGCCCAGAGCCTGCGCCTGCCGCTCCAACTCCTCGCGCGTGCTCGCGTCGGTGCCGGGGAACTCCAGATCGTCGACGACGGCGCGGAAGTACAGACCGGAGCCGCCCACGAGGAAGGGTCGGCCGCCACGGGACCGGAGTCCCTCGAGCACCGTCCGCGCCAACGCCTGGTAGCGGACCACGGAGAACGGCTCCGAGGGGTCGGCGACGTCGATCAGATGATGGGGAACCATCGCCCGCTGATCGCTCGTGGGCTTCGCGGTCCCCACGTCCATCCCCCGGTATACGAGCATCGAGTCCACCGAGACGATCTCGGCACCGATCGAGCGCGCGAGTTCGATCGCGGCCTCGCTCTTTCCCGACGCCGTCGGCCCCACGAGGGCGAGCGGCGGCGCGCCCACGGTCAGACCGCGACCGCCGTCGCGGCCACTTCGCCCAGGAGATGATGTGGCGCCCCGGCCGTGATCCGCACGTCGAGGAAGGCACCCGGCTCGTGGTCGGTCGCGAGATGCACGATGCGGTTCGTGCGCGTGCGGGACTGCGTCGAGGACCCACGCTTCCCCGACCCCTCCACCAAGACCTCCATCGTCCTGCCCACGTGGGCCGTGGCGAGCCGTGCGGACATCTCCGTCTGCAACGACACCAACCGGTCGAACCGCTCCTGCACGATCTCCTTGGGGACCTGGGACTCGAACGCCGCGGCTCGGGTGCCCGGGCGCGGCGAATACTGGAACGTGTAGGCGGAGTCGAATCGTGCGCCCTCGACCACGTGGAGCGTGTCGAGGAAGTCCTCCTCGGTCTCTCCAGGGAACCCAACGATGATGTCGGTGGACACCGCCACCTCCGGGATCGCCTCCCGGATCCTTTGGAGCCACCCCAGATATCGGTCGCTCCGATAGGAGCGTCGCATCGCCTTCAGCACCCGGTCCGAACCCGACTGCAATGGGAAGTGGATGTGCTCGCAGACGGCCGGGGTCTCCGCCATGGCCTCGATGACGTCCGGCGTGAAGTCGTGGGGATGCGGGCTCGTGAACCGGACACGACGGACCCCCTCGACCGCGCCGACCTGTCGGAGCAGCTCGCCGAAGAGCGGGCGTCGGCTCGAGCCGGGCACGGTGACGTCGCGACCGTACGTGTTCACGTTCTGACCCAGGAGGGTGATCTCCACGACACCGCGCGCCGCCAGTCCCTGCACCTCGGCCAGGATGTCCCCGACCGGACGCGAGCGCTGGGGGCCGCGCACGAGAGGGACGATGCAGAAGGTGCAGGCGTTGTCGCACCCCGGTGCGATCGACACCCATGCCCTGAATGGATCCTGTCGGGCTGCGGGAAGGGCGCTGGGGAACGTCTGCGTGAGCTCGCGAACGTCCATCTGTGGCCCGTCGGTCTCGGCCTGCCGAAGCAGGTCCATCAGGTGCGGGAGGGCGTGCGTGCCGATCACGACGTCGACCCAGGGCGCACGCGTCTGGATCTTGCCCTGATCCTTCTGTGCCAGGCAGCCCGCCACGACGATCCGGAGCCGGGGGTTCCGTTCCTTGACGGGCTTCAGGTGACCGAGGTTGCCGTAGAGGCGGTTGTCGGCGTTCTCCCGGATCGCGCAGGTGTTGAGGATCACGACCTCCGCCTGGGCGACGTCCTCCGTCGGCGAGAGGCCGTCGGCCTCCAGGACGCCGGCGATCCGCTCCGAGTCGTGCTCGTTCATCTGGCACCCGAAGGTACGGATGAGGTATCTGCGTTGCATCCCCACGAGGCTACCTGGCGAACTCCACGGCGCGCGACTCACGCACCACTGTGATCTTGATCTGACCGGGGTACTGCAGCTCCTCCTCGACCTGCTTGGCGATGTCGCGCGCCAACACCTGCGCGGCGACGTCGTCGATATCCTCGGGCACGACCATCACGCGCACCTCGCGCCCCGCCTGCATCGCGAAGGTCTTCTCGACGCCGCTGAACGACGTGCAGATCTCCTCCAGCCGCTCGAGGCGCTTCACGTAAGTCTCCAGGCTCTCCCGCCGTGCCCCGGGCCGGCCGCCGCTGATGCCATCGGCGATCTGCGCCAGCACCGCGTGGATCGAATGCTGTTCGACCTCACCGTGGTGAGACTCGATGCAGTGGACGACCTCAGCGTCCTCCCTGAGCCGGCGGGCGATCTCTGCACCGATGATGGCGTGCGAGCCCTCCACCTCGTGCGTCACCGCCTTGCCGATGTCGTGCAGGAAGGCGCCCCGCTTCGTGATCGAGGGGTCGACCCCGAGCTCGCTGGCGATGGCCGCCGCCACGTGTGCCGACTCCACGAGGTGCTTCAGGACGTTCTGGCCGTACGAGGTTCGGTACTGCAGCCGCCCGAGGAGCTTGATCATCTCGGGGTGGATGTCGGTGACCCCGACCTCGGCGACCGCGTCCTCTCCCGCCCGGCGGATCTGCTCCTCGATCTCGCGGTGGGAGCGTTCGTGGATCTCTTCGATCCGGGCCGGATGGATCCTTCCGTCGGCGACGAGTTTCTCCAGCGTCATCCGCGCGGTCTCCCGCCGCACCGGATCGAAGCACGAAAGGACCACCGCCTCCGGCGTGTCGTCGATGATGAGGTTCACCCCGGTCGTCGCCTCGAAGGCGCGGATGTTGCGTCCCTCGCGTCCGATGATGCGCCCCTTCATGTCGTCGGACGGCAGGTTGAACACGCTCACCGTCGACTCGGCGGTCTGTTCGGAGGCCACGCGTTGGATCGCGATGGTCACGATCTTGCGGGCGCGCTCGTCGCCCTCCTCACGGGCTCGCTGCTCGATCTCGCGGACCTGTGCCATGGCGGCACGCTTGGCGTCGTCGATGACCTGCGTCATCAGATGGTCACGGGCCTCGTGCGCGGTCATGGCCGCGATCCTCTCCAGCTGTGCCTTATGGAGCTCCGTCGCCCGCTCCAACTGCTCCCGGACGTAGTGCAGCTTCTGGTCGCGATCATCGAGATCCGCCGCCCTGCGGTCGGCGCCGGCGAGCTTGGATCGGAGCTCCTCCTCCGCCTGTGTCATCCGGCGCTCCTGCCGTGCCATGTCCTCGCGCCGGGAACGCACGTCCTCCTCGGCCTCCCGACGCATGGCCGCGATCTCCTCCTTGACGTCGACGAGGGACTGCTTCACCACCGTCTCGGCCTCCCGCTCGGCGTCCATCACCGTGCGGTGAGCCCGGGATTCGGCGCTCTGTGCGTTGCGCGCGGCCATCGAGGCGCGGGCCACGAACGTCACGCCGGCCCCCACCACCAATCCCGCGAGGAGAGTCAGTACTGGAACCATCGTGCCTCCCGGATACGTCGTCAGGAGAGGGACCCGACGGTCCGGTCGTTCGAGGCGGTGGCGTGAGGGTCAGGGAGTAGGTCGAACCAGAGGTCGGCCGTGCTCCGTGGCGTCCGGTGGGTTCGTGAGATCGGTCAGGGTCAACTCGCGCATGGGCCTTGATGAACGGTCGGTTGCCGCATTGTTCCTCTCAGTCCCTCGATGCTACGACCTGCGGCACGCACGGGCAAGCGTTGAACCCACTCAAGGTTCGATCTCACCCTCGTCGACGTGGAGGGCCAGGCGCGCCGCCCGCCGAGCCACCGAGGACGGGTAACCTCGGCGCGCCAGGAGCCCCACCAGACGCCCGAACGCCTTCTCGGGTGGCAGTCCGCCCAGACGCCCGACCCGGCTGCGCGCCAGGGCCACCGCCCGCTCCTCCTCGCCGTCTCCCAGCTCGGCGACAACCGCGTCGACGGTCTCGCCCGACACGCCCTTGACGCCGAGCGCCTGCCGCACCGCGATCGACCCCGACAGGCGGGAGCCGAAGGCATGTTCGGCCACCGCCCGGGCGAACGCCTCGTCGTCGATCAGGCCGACACCCTGGAGACGGCCGAGGACCTCGGCCACCTCCTGCTCGTCGAACCCGGCACGCAGCAGGCGAAGCTGGAGCTCCCGGCGACTCCTCGGACGCACGGCGAGCAGCCCGAGGGCACGCTCGTGACAGCTCTTGGGGCTCTTCGGCTCGCGCGTGGCGCGGGCGGTCACGTCAGCTGGACGCGGTCTCGCGCGCCTTGCCGACCTTCACGGGCTCACCGTCATCGAGCGCGTCGGGCACGATCGCGATCGGCGTCTCGTCGCCCTCCGCCCCGAAGCTCGTGAGACCCACCGCCTCCCGGACCTTCCCCTCGATCTCGTCCCGGATCTCGACGTGTTCGACCAGGAACTGCCGGGCGTTCTCGCGGCCCTGCCCCAGCTGCTCGCCCTCGTAGGTGAACCAGGCGCCGGCCTTCTTGATCATCTCGAGGTCGACGCCCACGTCGATCAGTGATCCCTCCTTCGAGATGCCCTTGCCGTACATGATGTCGAACTCGGCCTGCCGGAACGGCGGCGCCACCTTGTTCTTCACGACCTTCACGCGGGTGCGCGAGCCGACGACCTCGGTGCCATCCTTGAGGTTCTCGATCTTGCGGACATCGAGGCGAACCGAGGAGTAGAACTTCAGCGCGCGACCGCCCGGTGTGGTCTCTGGGCTGCCGAACATCACGCCGATCTTCTCGCGGAGCTGGTTGATGAAGATCGCGGAGGTGTCGAACTTGCTGAGGGTGCCGGCGAGCTTCCGCATGGCCTGGGACATCAGGCGGGCCTGGAGGCCCACGTGCGTGTCGCCCATCTCACCTTCGATCTCGGCGCGAGGCACCAGGGCGGCGACCGAGTCGATGACCACGATGTCCAGGGCCGCCGAGCGCACCAGCATGTCGGCGATCTCGAGGGCCTGCTCGCCGGAGTCCGGTTGCGAGACGAGCAGCTCGTCGATGTCGACGCCGAGCTCACGGGCGTAGGTGGGGTCGAGGGCGTGCTCGGCATCGATGAAGGCGGCGATCCCGCCCTTGCGCTGGGCCTCCGCGATCATGTGCAGGCAGACCGTGGTCTTGCCCGAACCCTCGGGGCCGTACACCTCGACGATGCGGCCACGAGGGATGCCACCGACGCCGAGCGCGATGTCGAGTGCGAGCGCGCCGGTCGGGATCACCGAGATGCCGGCACCCATGGGGTGCTCCCCCAGCTTCATGACCGCGCCCTTGCCGAACTGCTTCTCGATCTGCTGCAGCGTGACGTCGAGCATCTTGTCCCGATCCATCCGTGAATCCTCCTTGTCCCCTCGTGCCCACCGTGCCACGGTGCCGGCGAACTCCTTCTCGGATGAACGCACCTTAGGAGGCTGGTACGACATAGGTTACACCCCTGTCATTCGGCGACTGATCCGCGCAAGGCTACCCGAACAGGTGTTCGGGCGCAAGGACCCCTAGCGCCCGAGCGAGGCGGTCACCAAGGGCTCATAGCGCACCGACGGGCCGGCGGCGAGGCTCTCGAACAGGACCACTCGGTCCACGCGGAAGTCCACCGGGGCGACGGGTGTGGCCGTGAAGGACGCCGGCATCGCCAGCGGCGCATCGCTGCGCGCCACGGTCAGATGCGGCCGGAAGGCCCGGGGCCGGGAGGGAAGTTCCTGCGCGAGCGAGGCATCCAGTGCCCGAGCGAGCTCGGCCATCCCGCCCGCCCGGTCGTCCAGACCGGCCCAGAGAACCTTCGCGCGACGCGGCGAGGGGAACGCACCGATCGCGCTCAGCCGGGCCCGGAACGGCGCCACGCCCGCCGCCGCCTCGCCCACGGTCGCGCCCACCCAGCCGACCATGGTGGTGGGGACCGATCCGATAAAGCGCACCGTGACGTGCCAGTTCGCGGGGGGAACCCAGCGGGCGGCCGGGAACGCTTCGCGCCACGGCGCGAAGG
>JALYMB010000103.1 GCA_030773935.1 Actinomycetota bacterium
GGCGATGCGCCAGTCAGCGTCGACCGCGAAGTCGAGCGTCTCGTGGTGTGGTGAAGGGTCCGTGGCCTCGACCTGGCTGAAGTAGCGCCAGCCCATGGGGCCTGGGGCGCAGCGGAACTCCTCGGTCGCGGCGGGTCTCCCACCCTCGCGGAACACGGTGTACCGACCGAACGGCATGGGTCAGAGCGTAATCGGGCATACCGAGGTCGCGGGCCAACGCCCGCCGGGTGCGATTGAGTCCGCCAGACCGTTGGTCGGGGACCGCCGGATTCGATCTGAGCATCAAGAAGAGGTGCCGACTTCACCGGTTGGTGCCCCGGGCGGTCGATGGCTGGAAAAGCTGTCGAACTCGTCCGCTTGCTTCGCCACGCGGATCAAGCCGACGAATGTCTTGATCAGCACTTGATGGTGCCTACCTGCATCGGCTTCCTTCCGACCATCCGGCCACCGTGGCCGGATGGCCCCGTAGGCCCGGCCTCAAGTGGCAGGGAAGCGGGACGCCGCAGCCTGGAAGCAGGGCCAATAGTCGTGGGCGTTCACGTTGTCGTCCATCACGACCACCACCCGGGTCCTCCCCTGAGCCTTCGCCACGATCAGGGCGGGGTCGTTCACGTCGGCCACGCTCACGACGTCGACCCCGGCCTCGATCGCGGCTCCCGCGAACCCGTGATCGGCCAGCACCAGATCCGGGCGTTCCTGCGCCAGCATCCGCTGCATCGCATCGCCGGCGTGCGTGTGCTTCGGGGCTCCCGAGTCGGTGAGCAGGGCCACGTCGCCCAGGTAGCGGATCTGCCACGGGTCGGGCCGGTCCGGGTCCCGCCAGGTCGAGCCGTCCGCCGGATGCAGCAGCGTTGCCCCGTGCAGCGTGAGCAGGCTCGCGAGCTCGCGGTACAGCACGTCGAGCCCGTTGGGGTGACCCGTGGCGACAACCACGCGCTCCCGGTCGCGTGCCGCGCGGGCCAGGCGTTCGCCGAGCGCCTCGCAGGCGGCCAGGATCGGCTCGGCGGCGATGTGGACAGGACCCGAACGAGCGTTGCGGTCGATCGGCGCTCCGGCCTCGGCCTCCACCAGATCCAGGATCTCGTCGAACCCGTAGCGGCCCGGCATCTCCGTCATCGCGAACAGCTTGTCGGGGTCCTGCTGGATCAGCAGCTGGATGTTGCGCCGAACGTTGTCGAGGGGGTGGGCGGCAACGCCGGCGACCTTGCCGGCGCGCAGCCCGGCGAGCAGCTCCTCGCGGGTGTGGGGCCGGACGGTCCAGTGGCCGTCCACCGGGGGCAGACGGCGGGCGTGGGCTTCGATAACGTCCATCCGATGGCTCATCGTACCGAGGTCCCGTGGAACTGAGGGGCGCCACGGCCGTCATCACCGGTGCCTCGGCCGGCATCGGTGAGGCCACCGCCCTGGCGTTCGCACGGCGGGGAACGCGCGTGGTCCTTGCGGCCCGGCGCCTCGACCGCCTGGAGGAGCTTGCGGAGCGGATCCACCGGCACGGCGGCACCGCGCTGGCCGTCCGGTGTGATGTGGGCGAGCCGGAGCAGGTCTCCGCGCTGCCCGTGGTCGTGCGCGAGGCCTTCGGCCGCTGCGACATCCTGGTCAACAACGCGGGCATCCCCGGCGGCGGAGCGTTCGCGGACCTCTCTCTCAAGCAGATCGAGGACGTCGTCCGCGTGAACCTGCTGGGCGTGCTGTACGGCACCCGTGCCTTCTGGCCCGCGATGACGGCGCAGGGCCGCGGCCACGTGGTGAACGTGGCCTCGCTGGCGGGGCGCTTCGCGACGCCCGGGGCCTCGGTCTACTCGGCCACCAAACACGCGGTCGTCGCCTTCAGCGAGGCGCTCAACTACGAGGGCGAGCCGCACGGGGTACTGGTCACCGCCGTGAACCCGGGGTTCGTGCCGACGGAGGGATTTCCGGCGACCGACCGGCCGTCGATCGTGACCCTGACACCGGAACGGGTCGCCGAGGCCATCGTTCGCGTCGTGCGAGAGGGGATCGCACCCGAGCTGATGGTGCCCCGCTGGGTGAGCCCCCTGCAGGTCTTCCGGGTGCTGACCCCGGGGCTGTACCGTTGGGGTGTCCGCAAGGCCCGGGAGGCCGGCATGAAGAGCACGCGTGCGCGCCACTGAGCCCATCGTGCGCACGGCCCCGGTCGAGGTCGACCGCCCGTCGGACGAGGTCGTCGTCACACCCGACGTGCCGTGGATCGTGATCGTGTGGAACGATCCGGTGAACCTCATGACATACGTGACCTGGGTGTTCCAGCGTCTGTTCGGCTACTCGCTCCAGCGCGCGACCGAGCTGATGCTGGATGTCCATCATCGAGGCAAGGCCGTCGTGGCGGGAGGAGCGCGCGAGCAGTGTGAATCCCACGTGGCACGCCTGCACGCGTACGGACTGTGGGCGACGATGCAACAGGATCGCTGAGCGTGGGCGACGACGCCGTCTTCTCGCCCGTCCCCGGTGGCGGCATCGAGGTGCATCTGCACGACAGCATCCGGGGTCTGCTGGGCCGGCTCTGCGATCAGCTGGAGCAGCTGCTGCAGCGGGAGCATCCGGCGAGCGATCCGGCCATGGCCCGGCTGTTCCCGGCGGCCTACCCCGACGATCCCCTGCGAGAGCTGGAGTTCGAACGCATGACCGCGGACGACCTCACCCGGGGCCGGTTGGCGTCGCTGCGGACCGTGCGCGCCTCCCTGCAGACGGAGACGCTCGACGAGGCGCAGAGCCTCGCCTGGCTCGGAACCCTGAACGACATGCGGCTCGTCCTGGGCAGCCGCCTGGACGTCAAGGAGGAGAGCACGGCCGCCGACTTCACCAGCGAGGACGACGCGGGCACCTTCGAGATCTACCAGCTCCTGGGTGGGCTGCAGGGGCAGCTCCTGTTCGCCCTGGATCCGGCGATCGAGGAACCGGAGGTCTAGTGGCGCGGGCGCGGGTTGTGGCCGAACGGGGGGCGAAGTCCGACCACGGCCGTGGTCGCGGCCGTCCCATCGTTTCCCTTGCCCCGTTGGCCCTAACTCAGACGGCGTCCTCGCTCAGCGAGGTGGGCACCGGCCCCCCGGCAAGAGCGGAGGCGCGTTCGATCCACGATCCCGGGAGGGCGTCGGGGATCTCGGTCCCTGCCATCTCGGCGAAGTACGTGGTCCACGCGCGTGGGACGACGCTCGCCCACTGATAGCCGCCGCCGCCCGTCGCGACCCAGCGTCCGCCGGCCGCCTCGTGGGCCAGCTCGTGCAGCGCGAGCGCCGTCTCACGGTACGCGCGCGTTGTGAGACGGAGGTGCGCGAGCGGGTCGGTGTGGTGCGTGTCGCACCCCAGCTGGGTGACCAGCACGTCGGGCGCGAACGCCCGAACGGCCGGCGGCACCGCGGCACGGAACGCCTCGAGCCAGCCATCGTCGCCGGTCGCCGGGGGAAGCGGCACGTTGATCGCGGAGCCCTCCCCCGGGCCGGCTCCGCGCTCCGAGGCCGAGCCGGTGCCGGGGAAGAAACCGAGCTCCGGCGCGTACTCGTGGATCGAGATCGTGAGTACCCGCGGATCCGCGACGAACGCGGCCTGCACCCCGTCGCCGTGGTGCACGTCAACGTCGACGTAGGCGACGCGCTCCACGCCGCCGTGCTCGAGCATCCACGCGATGCCCACCGCGGGGTCGTTGTACACGCAGAAGCCGGAGGCGCGCTCCGCCATGGCGTGGTGCAGACCTCCGGCGGCGTTGAAGGCGTGGGCGGCATGCCCGTCCACCACCGAACGCGCCGCCGCGATCGTTGCGCCGCAGACGATCGCGCCCGCCTCGTGCATGTCCGGGAAGATCGGGTTGTCGCCGGGCCCGTAGCCGAAACGCGCCCAGTCTCCATCCTCGCCGTGCCCGGCGCGGCGCGTGGCGTCGATGAACGCGGCCGAGTGCACGAGCGCGATCGCGGTGTCGTCGGCGGGGCCGGCTCCCAGCACGGTGACCGCCGGCACGGCGTCCAGTCCGTATGCGTGCAGCAGGTCCCACGTCAGCAGGACGCGCTCCGGGCGCAGGGGATGCTGCGGTCCGTGGTCGTAGATCCGGGCCTCGGGCGCGATCACCAGCCCGACGGCGCCGCTCACACCAC
>JALYMB010000104.1 GCA_030773935.1 Actinomycetota bacterium
GATCGATCCCGGCGAGGTGCTTGCCCGCTATCAGGAGTCGCTCGCGATCCAGCGCGAGCTCGGCGATCCGCTGGGCATCGGCGAGGCGCTCACACGGCTGGGCTCGCAGGCCGGCGTGATCGGCGACGCCGTCCGGTCGAGCGAGTTGCTGGCAGAGGCGATCGAGGTCCTGGAGGCCGAGCCGCCCGGGATCGAGCTCGCGCGCGCGTACGCCTTCCGCGCCGAGGAGGAGATGTTCGCCGGTCACGTCCGGGAGTCGCTCGGGTTCGCCGATCAGGCGCTGGAGCTCCGCACCGAGGCGCCCGAGGACGACGAGATCGCCGTCATGGCGCTGCACATCCGAGGCGACGCCCGTTGCTCGCTCGGCGAGGAGGGCGGCCTCGAGGATCTCGAGCGTGCGCTGCAGCGTGCTCAGGCCGGCGACGACGCGGCCGACATCGTCACGTCCGGCAGTTACCTCGGCGAGTGGCTGTGGGCGATCGAGGGGCCGGCGGCCGGACTGGAGAAGTGCGTGGCCGCGCTCGAGATCGCCGACCGCCGCGGGGTTCTGGATCAGGGGCTGTGGACGAAGACGGGCGGCGTCGCCATGTTGAGCGACCTGGGTGACTGGGACCGAGCGCTGACGTGGGCGCAGGAGATCCTCGCGACCGGCCGCGACCGGTTGGATCCGGCGCTGTTCGCGGCCTCGCGCACGGCCATCTCCCGGATCGCGTCGCTGCGCGGCTCGGACGAGGCCGACGAGCCCGACCAGCTCCTCGCGCTCGCCCGGCCCGTCGGTGAGCTGCACGTGCTGGCGCCGGCGCTGGCGGTGGCGGGCAGACTGCTGCTCGAGGCCGGTCGCGGCGCGGAGTCCCTCGAGCTCCTGCGCGAGTTCGCAGCCGTCACGCGTGGTGTGGCGCCGGAGTACCGCGAGTCGCAGCTCGCCGCCGTGACCCGCGATTGTCTGCGCGCCGGCGATCCCGTCCTCGCGCGGGAGATGATCGGCGAGAGCGTCGGGACGACCCGCCGCGACCGTCTCAACGTGTCGTCGGCGCGCGCGTTCGTCGCCGAGGCCGACGGGAACCTGCGGGAGGCGGCCGACGGCTACGCGGAGGCCGCCGACGGATGGCGCGCGTTCGGCAACCCGCTCGAGGAGGCCGAGGCGCTTGCGGGCCTGGCGCGGTGCGATCCCCTTGCGACGGACGCCCGGGACCGGGCCGATGAGCTACGGAGCCTTCTCGGCATGCCGGTCCGCTAGGCCGCCTCGTTCGGACCGCCCGCGTATGCTCCGGCGGTGACCGAGCCGATCGCGTCCGAGGCGGCATCGCGCGGGATGCGGGCTCCGTTCCGTCACCGCGACTTCCGGCTCCTCACCGCCGGCCTCGCGATCAGCCAGACCGGCGACTGGCTCTACAACGTGGCGCTGCTGGTGCTGGTCCTTCGATCGACGGGCTCGGCGACGTGGGTGGCCGCGGCCGGGATCGTCCGTCTCCTGCCGTACGTGCTGTTCGGCACGCTCGGCGGTGTCGTTGCCGATCGCTATCCACGCAAGCGGGTGATGATCGCCTCCGACGTGCTGCGCTCGGTCGTGATGGTGTTGCTGGCGGTCGTCGACCTGACGTCGGGCTCGGCGGCGTTCGCGATCGGGCTCGCGGGTCTTTCCACGATCTTCGCGGTGGCATACACCCCCGCCGAGGCCGCGAGCCTGCAATTGATCGTGGACGAGGACGAACTTGCGCCTGCGAACTCGGTCACCAGCACGATCACGAACGCCTGCATCGCCCTTGGGCCGGCGGTGGGCGGCGTGCTGCTGCTGTTGGGCGCCCCCTCCACCGCCTTCTTGGTGAACGCCGCAACGTTCCTGGGTTCAGCCGTTCTGGTCGCATGGATCCGGACCGACCTCGGCCCGTCGCGCGGCGAGCAACACGTGGCGCAGACCGGTGGAACCTGGCAGCGTATCCGTGAGGGCGTCCACGCGATCGGTGCCTCCCCGGATGTCCTGGTGCTGGTGGGAGCCTGGTGCGCCAACGCGTTCCTGTACGGCGGTGAGATCGTGCTGTGGGCGCTCTTGGCCGCCGGTCGGCTGGGCATCGGCGCGGACGGCCTGTCCTTCTTGTACGCGGGGTTCGGCGTCGGCGGCATCCTGGCCGCCGCCGTCGCTCATCGCGCCGCCGTCCGCTCCCGTCAGGGCGTGATCCTCGGACTGGCGACGATCGTGACGGGGTTGTCCTTTGCGGGCTTCGCTTTCACCCACTCACCGGCGGTGGGCTATGCACTGGTGGCCCTCGACGGTGCGGCCTCGATCGTGCTGGACGTGCTGGTCCTCACGAGCCTGCAGCGGATGCTGGGCAACGAGGTGATGGGCCGCGCGATCGGTGCCGTGGACTCGCTGGTCGTCGGGGCGATGCTGCTGGGATCGATCGTGGCGCCGCCGCTCGTGGACGCACTCGAGGTTCCCGGTGCGGTCCTGGCCGTGGCCGCCGTCGTGCTGGCCGCCGGGCTCCTGGTGCTGGTGCGCGCCCACAGGATCGACCGGCGCGCGGCGGCGCGCGTGGAGGAGCTGGCGCCGCGCGTCGCCCTGCTGGTCGCCCTGGACATCTTCACGGGTGCGTCCCGGGCCACGCTCGAGGCGCTGGCGGCGGAGCTCCGGCCCAAACACATCAGGGCCGGCGAGGTGGTGCTGCACGAGGGCGACGAGCCCGACGACCTGTACGTGGTGGCCTCGGGAGAGCTCGCCGTCACCACCGAGCAGGCGGGGCAGGTCGGCGAGCTGCACGAGGGGGAGTACTTCGGCGAGATCGGGCTGCTGCACAGGATCCCGCGCACGGCCACCGTCACCGCCGTCACCGACTGTGACCTGTGGCGGGTGCCCGGCGACACGTTCCTGCGACTCGTGAACGAGGGCGGCCACCGCTCGGCGAGTCTGAGTGGGAACGTGGCGTCGCGGCTGGCCCGCACGCGCTCGGCCCCTCCGGAGACCCCGGCGTCGTAACGACCGCTCAGGCGGCGCCGGCGCTGTCGACGGCCGCCATCATCCGCTGCGCCGGACCCTTCACGCCCAGGTCCTCCGCCAGCGCCCTCAGGGCCTCGTCGTCGCGTTCGCCGGCCCACAGCTCGAGCTTCGCGTCCACCTTGATGGGCACGAGCCGCTGCATCACCTCGAGGTACTCCCGCGCCCCGAGCAGCTTCGAGCGCAGCCCGGGCTTGCCCTTCAGTGGGCCCGGCTGCGGGGTGGTGCCGGCCGCGTCCTCGAGCATCGCGTCGATCGACGGGTAGGTCTGGACGAGCGCCCTCGCGGTCTTCTCGCCGACGCCGAGGACGCCCGGCAGCCCGTCGGAGGGATCGCCGCGCAGGATCGCGAACTCGCCGTAGCGGCTCGCCGGCACGTCGTACTTCGCCAGGACGCCGGCCTCGTCGAGCTCCAGCAGCTCGCTCACGCCGCGCACGGTGAACAGGAGCTTCACGACCGGGTCGCGCACGAGTTGGATCAGGTCGCGGTCCCCGGAGACCGCCTCCACGAGGTCGTCCTCGGCGGCGTCCACGCAGAACGCGCCGATCGCGTCCTCAGCCTCCCAGTCGGGCGACTGCGCCTGCAGCATGCCGGTGGGCTCCAGGACCTCGCGCAGCAGGACGAACTGCTCGGGCAGCCCCTCGGGGTCCGGCGGACGGTTCGCCTTGTAGCCGGCGTAGAGGTCCGTCCGTGCGACCGGTCGCCAGTCGTGGTCGTACGCATGCACGATCTCGTCGGGCCGTCGCGACTTGACGAGGCGGGCCACCATGTCCAGGTAGCCGTGCAGCGCACCGATCGGCCGTCCGTCGGCGGTGCGGACACCGTCTCCCAGCGCGAAATGCGCCCGGTACATCATGCTCGAGACATCCAGGATGAGCCGATGGACCACGTCCCGGAGCCTACCCGCGCGTGCGGGGCGTGTTTCGGGAGTCCTCCGGCCAGGTAGGGATGGCGGCATGAAGCTCGGACGACTGCGACGGCGCCCCGGCGGCGTCATCGATCGCCGCGGCCAGGGCATGACCCTTGGCGGAGCGAGCGGCTACTCGGGCGGCAGCGGGTTCCCGATCCCCATCGGCGGCGGCATGGGCATCGTCGGCGTCATCATCATCCTGCTGCTGATCTTCGTCGTTCCGAAGCTGCTGGGGGGCAGCGATCCGACCGCCGGAGACGCCACGGCTCCCTTCAGCCAGGCGGGGACCGTGCAGCCCGGCGGGACCTCGGTCGACCCCACCGACCCGATGGGGGACTTCGTGGACGCCGTGACCGATGACGTCCAGACCACCTGGGAGGACATCTTCCAGCGGACGGGGAAGACCTACCAGGACACCAACGTGGTGTTGTTCGACGGAGCGACGAACACCGGCTGCGGGCAGGCCACCTCGGAGGTCGGGCCCTTCTACTGCCCCGCCGACCGTCTGGTCTACCTGGACCTCGGGTTCTTCAGGGAGCTGGAGAGCCGCTTCGGCGCCCCGGGAGACTTCGCCGAGGCGTACGTCATCGCGCACGAGATCGGGCATCACGTCCAGACCCTGCTCGGCATCGACTCTCAGGTGCAGCAGATGGTGCGCGACGATCCCTCGCGCCGCAGCGACCTGTCGATCCGGCAGGAGCTGCAGGCCGACTGCTTCGCCGGCGTGTGGGGTCGCGCGGCGCAGGGCGCCGGGGTCCTGGAGGCCGGCGACCTGGAGGAGGGTTTGAAGGCAGCGGCCGCCGTCGGTGACGATCGGATCCAGAAGGCCGCCACCGGCCGGATCAACCCGGAGACGTGGACGCACGGCTCGTCCGAGCAGCGCGTGCAGTGGTTCCGCACCGGGTTCACGGTCGGCAACCCCGACGCCTGCGACACCTTCAGCACCGACATCTGAGCCCCGCCGCGGCGCGGTACCGTCGGGGGCGTGACCGCGTCCGCTCCCACGCGCACCGAGACACCGCGCCGCGCCCTCGGCATCCTCGCCGTGTCCTACACGACGTTCGCGTGGGGTCTGGTGCCGCTGGTGCTGAAGGAGGTCGACATGCCCACGCTGGGGTTCACGTCGTGGCGGCTGTGGTGTGGCGTGGTGCTGAACGTCGGCGCCCTGTACGCAACCGGGCGCCGCCTCCGATGGGAGACGATCCGGCTGTGTGCGCTCGGTGGGGTGTTCTTCGCCGCAGACATCTCGATCACGTTCGGTGCCTTCCGCCTGACGAGCATCGCCAGCGCCTCGATCATCGGCGCGGTGGCGCCGATCTTCATCGCGATCGGCGCGGCGCGTTGGTTCGGCGAACGGATGGAGCGCAGCGACCTGTGGTTCGGCCTCGCGTGCTTCGGCGGAGTGGCGCTGGTGGCGGCAGGCGCTCACGACACGTCGTCGTGGAGTCTCGGCGGCGACCTCCTGGCAGCGCTCGGCACGCTGAGCTGGACGACCTACTGGCTGTACTCGAAGAGAGCCCGCCGGCACGTGGGGCCCCTCGAGTACATCGCCACGGTGATGCTGGTGGCGGCGGTGTGCGTGACGATCGTGACGGCGCTGACCGGGACGTCGCTGGCGCCGCCTCGGGGCCAGGACTGGCTGTGGGTCGTGTCGGTCGCGATCTTCCCGGGCGCGATCGGCCACGTGCTGGTGGCGTGGGCGCACCGTCACGTGGAGGCGTGGCTGGCCTCGTTGATCACGCAGTGCGTGCCGGTGGTGGCCTCGGTCGCCGCGTGGATCGTTCTGGGGGAGCCGCTCACGCCGTTGATCGTGGTCGGCGGCCTGATCGTGCTGGCCGCGACCGCCGTCATCGTGGTGCGGGTCTCTCGGCGCGAGGCAGGCGAGGCCGACACGGGTGATCCGCCGCTCATGGCCGATCCCGCCGGGTAGGAGGCCGGCCTCACCGCTCGACGGGTCGGACCTCCGTTCGCGGTCCGTACCGCGGCGCGCGGATCGGCGTGGACTCGAGCAGACGCTGCACGCGGCCGCGGTGGCCGCGGAAGGGCTCGAGCAGTTCCAGCATCCGCTCGTC
>JALYMB010000105.1 GCA_030773935.1 Actinomycetota bacterium
GCGGCAAGAAGTACAAGAAGTGCCACGGCCTCGAGGTCTGATGCTCGGCGACGTAGCCGTGCACCGGCCCGCGATCGTCAGCAGGCTTCGGGCCGCCGGCTGCGTATTCGCCGAGGACGAGGCGCGGTTGCTCGTCTCCGCGGCGCGGACCTCGGCCGACCTCGCCGTCCTGGTCGACCGGCGGATAGCCGGCATCCCCCTGGAGCATGTCCTCGGCTGGGCGGAGTTCTGCGGGATGCGGATCGCCGTGGAGCCCGGGGTCTTCGTACCCCGCCGCCGCACCGAGTTCCTCGTCCGCCAGGCCGCCGCGCTCGCCGGGCGACGAGCCGTCGTCGTCGACCTGTGCTGCGGGTCGGGCGCGGTGGGTGCCGCGCTGGTCGCGGCCCTGGGCCGGATCGAGCTGCACGCCGTCGACATCGATCCCGCCGCGGTGCGGTGCGCCCGCCGCAACGTCGGCGCCGGTGGTCACGTGTACGAGGGCGACCTGTATGAGCCGCTGCCCACTGTGCTGCGAGGCCGTGTCGACGTCCTGGTGGCCAACGCGCCGTACGTCCCGACCGATGCGGTCGATCTGCTGCCCGCGGAGGCTCGCATCCACGAGCCGCGGGTGGCCCTCGACGGCGGTGCGGACGGGCTCGACGTCCAGCGACGGGTGGCGGCGGCCGCGCTGCTCTGGCTTGCGCCGGGTGGCCACCTCCTGGTCGAGACCAGCGAGCGTCAGGCTCCGATGACGGTCGAGTCGTTCGCCCGCAGCGGGCTGATCCCGCGGGTGGCCGGCTCCGACGAGCTGAGCGCAACCGTCGTCATCGGAACCGGCGTGGCGCTCCACGGATAGGCGGAGCGTTGTTAGGCTGCCGGGCGTCATGAGCGACTTCACGGATCGGATCAAGGAGCTGGCATCGCGCGTCTCGGCGGCGAAGGAGTTCCTTTGACGTCGAGGGTAAACGGGCGCAGCTGAGCGACCTGGAGCGGCGGGCCGCCGATCCCAACCTGTGGGACGACCCGGGGCGGGGCCAGCAGGTCACCAGCACGCTCGCCCGCCTGAACCAGGACATCGACCGCTACGAGGCGTTCGAGCGCCGTGTCGGCGACGTCCAGGCGCTCGACGAGATGCTGGCCGAGGAGTCCGACGCGGACCTCGCGAAGGAGCTGGCGAGCAGCGTCAAGGGCCTCGAGGCCGACGTCGAGAAACTCGAACTGGCGGCGCTCCTGTCGGGCGAGCACGACGCCGCGGACGCCGTCGCCACCGTCAATGCCGGCGCCGGCGGCACGGAGAGCCAGGACTGGACGGAGATGCTGCTGCGCATGTACCTGCGCTGGGCCGAGCGGGAGGGCATGAGCGCCGAGATCGACGAGATCCACCCGGGCGAGGAGGCCGGCATCAAGTCGGCCACGATGACGGTGAAGGGCACGAACGCCTATGGCCTGCTGAGCGCCGAGCGGGGCGTGCACCGCCTGGTGCGGATCAGCCCGTTCGACTCGCAGAAGCGCCGGCACACCTCGTTCGCCTCGCTGGACGTGATCCCGCTGCTCGAGGAGGCCGAGGAGCAGGACCTCGAGATCCCGCCCGACGAGCTGCGGATCGACGTGTACCGCTCCAGCGGCCCCGGAGGGCAGTCGGTGAACACCACGGACTCCGCCGTGCGCATCACGCACCTGCCGACCGGCCTCGTGGCTGCGTGCCAGAACGAGCGCAGCCAGTTGCAGAACAAGGCCATGGCGATGCGGATCCTGAAGGCGCGGCTCGCCGAGCTCGAGCGTCACAGGCGCGAGGACGAGATGACCGCGATCCGCGGCGAGCGCAAGGCGGTCGACTTCGGCTCGCAGATCCGCTCGTACGTCCTGGCGCCGTACCAGATGGTGAAGGACCACCGCACCGAGCACGAGGTCGGCGACCCCGTGCGCGTGCTGGACGGCGACATCGACGGATTCATCGAGGCGGAGCTGCGCCGCCGCGCGTCGGCCGGCGCGAGTCCGTAGGGCACCCGCCGCTATACTTCGCCGATGTCTGTGTCGGAGGGCGCGACCCCTCGATCCGCGCCCGAGGCCGCCGACCGACCCCGCCTGATCGCCGCGAGCTTCCTGATGCTGTTCGTCGAGCTCGGGCTCATCCGGTGGGCCGGGGCCTACAACGTGTATCTCTCGTTCTTCACCAACTTCATCCTCCTGGCGAGCTTCCTCGGCGTCGGCGTGGGATTCCTGCGGGCGGGCGCGAGGCGTGACCTGTTCAGGCTCACCCCGCTGGCGCTGGCGGCGGTATTCCTCTTCCTGGCGCTGTTCCCCGTGCAGGGCGCGCCGGTGGACGGTGTCCTGCGGGTCGTCGGTGCCTTCGGATGGCCGGCCGTTCCGAAGGCGATCTCACTGACGGTGATCTTCGTGCTCTCGTTCCTGACGATGGCTGCAGTCGCGCAAGGGGTCGCCCGGATCTTCGTCCGGTTCGACGCGCTGGAGGCCTACGGCTTGGACATCCTCGGCAGCCTCCTGGGCATCGTCGCGTTCTCCATCCTGTCCTTCATCGGTGCACCGCCGCTCGTCTGGGGGTGCGTGGTCGCGGTGGCGTGTGTCGCGCTCATGGACCGGTCGCGCCGTCTGGATCTCGCTCCGCTCGCCGTCGTCCTCGTCGTCCTGGCGATCCTGTCGTTCGCACCTCGGACCTATTGGTCGCCGTACCAGCGCATCACGACGACGTCGCCCTGGGCGAACGGGAGCATCGGCATCAGCGTCAACGGCCGGCCGCACCAGCGGATCATGCCGCTCGCATTCATGAAGATCGACCAGGCCTTCCGCTTCGAGCCGTATCAACGCTCCCCGGACAACCCTCTCACCGACGTGCTCATCATCGGCGCGGGGAGCGGCAACGACGTTGCTATCGCGCTGTCCGAGGGCGCGGCTCATGTCGACGCCGTCGAGATCGACCCGAAGCTCTACGAACTGGGGCGGGACCTTCACCCCGAACATCCCTATCAGGACCCCAGGGTCTCCGTGCACATCCAGGACGGCCGCGCGTTCCTGCACGACACCGATCATCGCTACGATCTCGTGCTGTTCGCGATCCCGGACTCGCTCACTGCCCTGGCCGGCCAGTCCTCGCTCCGGCTCGAGAACTACCTGACGACCGAGGAGGCGATCCGCGAGGTTCGCGACCACCTCACCGACCACGGCGTCGTGTCGATGTACCACTACTACCTGCCGACCGCCGTCGATCGGTACGCCGACACGCTCGATCGGATCATCGGCAGCCCACCGTGTCTGGACACGAGTGAGGGAACGGGCCCCAGATCGCGGATCGTGCTCACCGCCGGCGTCCACCCGGACGAGCTGACCTGCGACGGCGTGTGGGAGCGGCCCGCCGAGGTGCCCGAGCATGACACGGACGATTTCCCCTTCCCGTACCTGACGGGCCGCGGCATCCCCGGCTTCTATCAGGTCGCCCTCGTCCTCATCCTGATCGGCTCGGCGCTCGCCATCAGGGTGACCTCGGGGCCGTTCCGGCAGATGCGCGGCTACGTCGACCTCTTCTTCATGGGGGCGGCGTTCCTGCTCCTGGAGACGACGAACGTGGTGCGGTTCGCGCTGCTGTTCGGGACGACGTGGTTCGTCAACGCGCTCGTCTTCGCCGGGATCCTCCTCTCCGTGTACATGGCGATCTCGTTCACGAAGCGGTGGCGGGTGCGCCGGCGCTCGTGGCTGTACGTTCCGCTGTTCGCCTCGGTGGCGCTCTCGTGGGCCGTGCCGCCCGCGACGTTCCTCGGCCTCAGCTTCTTCCCGCGCGTCCTCGCCGCCGTCGCATTGGGCTTCGCGCCGGTCTTCGTCGGCAACCTCGTGTTCGCCGATCGCTTCCGCGACGTCGGATCCTCCACGATCGCGTTCGGGACCAACCTGCTGGGGGCGATCGTCGGCGGGGTGCTCGAGTACGGGGCGCTCGTGGTGGGGTATCGCGCCCTGCTGCTCGCGGTGGCCGCGCTCTACGCCCTGGCGCTGGTGACCGGCCGATCGCACCTCGCACAGGAGCGCGGTGCGCCGGGGGATCAGCTCACGTCGAGGGACCCGGGGATGGCCGCGATCGCGTCCTCGCCGACGCCCAGCGCGTGAGCGTCATCCGGGCCGACGCCGGCGCTCCGCGACGAACCACGCGGTCAGCGCCACCCCCAGCGCCGACCAGGCCAGAGCACTGACGGCGAGTCCCCGGCCGATCGCCGGGTCGCGGAACGTGAGCTCGACCTCGTGCCGCCCGGCCCCGACCGCGACGCCCTGCAGGAAGCCGTCGACGGGCAGCACCTCTGCGTCCTGGCCGTCCACGGTGGCGCTCCAGTGTTCGTCGTAGCTGTTGCGCACCACCACCAGGGAGGGCGCGCTCGCGACCGCCTGGACGCGCACGTGTTCGGGGTCCGACTCGGTGTAGGTGGCCTCGCCCGGCACCGCGCCCTCGATCGGCTGCAGACCCGGGTCCTGCTCGACGACGGCCGTCCGCGCGGGATCGAAGCCCGGCTCCAGGACCCGGTCGAACGCGTCGGCGGTCGAGCCCGCCACGGTCCACGCGGGGACTGCGGAGGCGCGAGGCTCCCATCCGTACACCTCGACCAGGTCGTACCCTCCGGTGCTCGTCACCACGCGGCCGGGCACCGGAGGCCCAACGCCCTGCGGCACGATCAGGTAGCGCACGCCCATCAGACGCACGTCCTCGAGCGACGGCTCATTCACGACGGTGGCGTTGTAGAAGAGCGAGAGCTCGTTGGTCGCGCGCAGGTAGGTCCAGTACCGGACGAGCTGCACCGGGTTGTAGCCCAGCACGTCCGGGATCGAGAAGAGGGTCCCGCGCGACATCATCAGCGCGGGCCAGTCGCGGGGCTCCTGTGCGTACAGGTAGCCCTTCTCGTAGAACGCGGCGGGCGGCACCCACGTGAGGTATCGGCCCTGCTCGTCCGCCTGCGCTCGGATCGCCGCAACGAACGCGTTCGGACGGAGGAACTCGTCCTGATCCACGTCGGGCCAGCGCAGCACCTGCGGCACCAGGTTGGGATGGTCGCCGGTCTCCAACCCCGTGAAGATCGTGCCGCCCTGCCAGATGTTGGAGAACACGGCGCTGGCCAGCAGCTCCACGGCCAGGACGCCGACAAGGAGGGCGGGCGCCCAGTGCCACCGCCGGATCAGCAGCATCAGCGCGATCACTCCCGCCGGCAACGCCACCGCCAGCAGGGCGAACCGCACCGGGATGCCGCCCGCCGCCAGCGGCACGACCAGGAAGACCGCGACCCCGGCGGCCAGCCACCTCGCCGCCCGCCGGACGGGCATTGGGCGGTCGATCAAGGACTGGATCCCGATGGCGCCCAGGGCGGGCAGAGCGATCATGGAGAGGTATCGGAGCCGGCCGGGGTTGTGCAGGTACACGTCGCCGAAGGGAAGCTTGAGCACGGCGGCCCGGAACCACCCCGTGGTGACGAGCCGGTTCGTCATCAGCAGGTAGGTGATCGCGAACGATCCCGCCAGCGCCAAGACGGTGGCCCGCCGCGCAACGTCGCGCCACGCGAACGGCAGCGCGAGCAGCATCACGCCTCCCATGTACGCCCCCGGTGCGCTCCCGTAGGCCAGCGGCCACGCCGCCCACATCCCGTTCGTCATGATCGAACGCTCACCGACACCCGGAGACTGCTTGATCGAGTCGACGGCCACGTATCCCGACTGCAGGCTCGAGGTGCTGATGAAGCCCAGCCGCGGGATCAGGATCGCGGCCGCGGCCAGCGGCAGGAACCCCAGGAACAGGGCGGTGGCGCCGAGCGCCCGTGTCCACGAGGTCTCGCCCAACCGCACGGACTGCACGGCGTGGGCCACCACGTAGGCGGCGGCGAGCAGGGTGCACATCATCAGGCCGTGGCTCATGTGCGCGTTCGCCACCTGCCACCAGCCGAACGCCGCCAGCGCCAGCCACCCGAGCTTCCGCGACCACAGCACGGACTGCCGGAAGCCCGAGGCTCCCACCAGCACGACCGTGGTCCACGCCAGGAAGCCGGCGAACGGCATGGAGATCGCCATCTCGCTCGTGGACATGAGCATGCCCAGGGACAGGCCGCCGGCCGTTGACGCAGCACGCGACAACGACTCCTTCCGCAGGAACCAGTACAGGCCGAGCCCGGCGACCAACGGATTGAGGACGATCAGCGCGCGCATGGCGGCGCCGGGGGAGAAGAGCGCGAAGATCGCCATGGCCGGCACGTACAGCCACCCGCTCTGCGGGTCGGCCGCGAACCGGTAGCCCATCATCTCGTAGGGGTTCCATAGCGGGACGTGGCCGGCGTCCAGGCTTCGCGCCAGGAACGTGAAGCGCGGCAGCCAGAACGACAGGATGTCGAATTGGTCGTTCGACAGGTGTGGCGTGAGAGCGAAACCACGGAGCGCGAACAGCACGCACACCACGATCAGCATCGGCCCGGCGAGGGCCAGGAGGATCCGGCGCGCACGAGGCCGCCGGCCAGCGGTTCCAGGGTCTCGAGCCGGGGCCTCGGCCGCCTCGACGGTCGTGCTCACGGCGTCACCCTACGGTAACATCCCGAACTTCGGCGGGGGTGCCTGTTAGCATGGGCCTCTGATCCTTCCCCCTCGAATCCTCTCCAAGGTCTGTCCATGATCAGTCTTCAACACGTCACGAAGGTCTACAAGAACAGTGTCCTCGCCCTTGAGGACGTCTCCGTCGACGTCGAGAAGGGCGAGTTCGTCTTCGTCGTGGGTGCGTCCGGCTCGGGCAAGTCGACCTTGATCCGACTGCTCTTGAAGGAGGAGGAGGCGACGAAGGGCGACGTGTACGTGGCCGGCAAGAACCTGGAGAAGCTCACCAGCTGGAAGGTGCCGTACCTGCGCCGCAACATCGGGACGGTGTTCCAGGACTACAAGTTGCTGATCGACAAGACCGTGTTCGAGAACGTCGCGTTCGCGCTGGAGGTGATCGGCAAACCCAAGCAGGTCATCGACCAGCGGGTACCCGAGATCCTGGAGTACGTGGGTCTCGGGGACAAGCTCAACAGCTACCCCGACGAGCTCTCCGGCGGCGAGCAGCAGCGCGTCTCCATCGCGCGCGCCTGTGTCAACCGACCGCTGGTCCTGCTGGCGGACGAGCCCACCGGCAACCTCGACCCCAATACCAGCGTGGACATCATGCGGCTGTTGGACAAGGTGAACCGGATCGGGACCACCGTGCTGATGGCCACCCACGACCAGGCCATCGTGGACGCGATGCGCAAGCGGGTGGTGGAGCTGGACAAGGGCCGCGTGATCCGCGATCAGGTCCGGGGCGTGTACAGCTGATGGCGCGGCTGGACTACTTCCTGCGCGAGACCGCATCCGGGCTGCGCCGCAACGGGATCGTGGCGTTCGCGGCCATGTCGACGGCGTTCATCGCGCTGTTCCTGTTCGGGCTCTCGTTGCT
>JALYMB010000106.1 GCA_030773935.1 Actinomycetota bacterium
TCAGGTATCCCGAGGTTCAGGTCGTCTTCGCTGACTCGCGCAAGTTCGCCGAGGAGTGGACCTACCGATTCCTCGCCGCGGCCCTCGCAGATGCAACCGGTGCGGGAGTGGAGTGATTGGCCGACAAGTAAGGACCACCTGGGCCGGATCGTCGCAGGCAGGAAGGCGAATCGGGGTTTCCGTGCCCCACAGGGTTCTCTCCTGCCATCTGAAGGATCAGCTTGCAGACCTTCCGATCGATCGCGGGGCGCCTGGGTAGGCGATGCGGCCTCGTCCACTTTCGCGCGACGAGTGACCGGTGCCAGCGCAGAAGCGTCTCGGGACGAACGAGGAAAGCACCCCAGCGCTCTTTGGGAAGGATCCGGCTTGCCGCAGCGAGCAGCGCGCGGTCCCAGTGCCGGTAGACCGGGCGCTTGACCTGCCAGCGTACGACCTGGACCTGGTGGCGAAGGCCAAGGATCCCGATCTGTGCGGCATCCTCGGAGCGATATTTCGGCGCGACAAGGGTGAGGAGCCGACGAAGCACCATATAGACGAAGCACCATATAGAGGAGTGAAGCAAGCATGGCGGCGATTACTGTCATGCGGGGCGATGCTCAATCACCGACCACTCCGGCGGGGCTGCCTGCTCGAGTTCTTGTACCCGCCCAGGGTCGGCCATCGGGGCCGGGGTCCTAGGGGGGTCCAGAGCTGCCACGGGTCGGGCGGAGTGGCGCGAACTGGTCGCACGTGTAGGAGGCGCTGATCACTCCCCGCACGTACCGGCAACTCCCCACCGCGAGCTTGGGGAACATGAACCTGCACGCGTCGCAGCGGAGCTCTGGCCTGGGGGCCTGCCGGTAGTTGGCCGCCGTCTTGGACAGGCCCCAGATCCTGGGCATCCTGCTACCCCTCCAGTTCCGCGGTGAGGCGGATCTCGACGTTGCCCCGGATCGCGTTGGAGATGGGGCAGCCCTCCTCGCCGGCTCGGGCCACCTCCTCGAACGCCTCCCGGTCAAGACCCGGAACCCGTCCCCGGACGTGCAGGTTCATGGTGGTCACGGCCCAGCCATCGCCGACCTCGTCGAACACACACGTGGCCGCGACCTCCAGCCGCTCCGCCGGCGTTCCCCCGCGGGCGAGGGCGCCAGAGAGTGCCATGGCGTAGCACGCGGCGTGAGCGGCGGCCAGGAGCTCCTCCGGGCTGGTCCGCCCTCCGGGGTCCTCGGTCCGCGCCGCCCATGTCACCGGCTGCTCGGACAGGACCTGCGTGCTCTCGGTGGAGACGCGCCCCTGTCCCTCGAGCAGCGTTCCCTCCCACACGGCGCTGGCACGTCGCTCTGCGGCCATCTCGGACCCCCGTTCCCCGTCCGCGCCCATCCTACGCGGTCGCCGCCCTGGCCCGGCCCCTGTGATGGCCGATCGGCGCCGAGAGACATGGAACCGGCCGAACGGCGGACGCCGGTCCTCCCCTCGACCGTCCACGTTCGCCTGCCGTCGCATCGCCGGGAGGTTCAAGACGGAACGATCGTGAGCCGAAGGATGGATGTGGAGTCCGGTGAAGAACGCGTCAAGGCGGTCCTCAACGAGATCAACGGCCGGAACCTCGAACGCTCCGTCGGAGCATGGCTGGGCTCGCAGCTTAAGCGCCGTGGGTGGGGTCGCTGGCGAGCCGCCGAGGCCCTCGACGTTCGCCTGCCGAAACTGAGCGCCTGGCTGGACGGCAGCACCGACCCGACCGAGAGGGAACGAGAGCGGATCACGAGCGTGTTCGGACCAGGCCTTCCCTAGGGCCGGCCGAGGCACACTCAGCAGGCCGCGGCCGGCCGCTAGCTCGTCGCTCCGGCCTGGAGGAGAAAGGGCCTCCCGCCCGTGGGTTCGCGGTGGAATCGGCTGGGGCTAGCCGCCGATCCGCGACATCTCCACCTTGGGCAGCGGACGTGTCTCAGCGGTGCGGAGCTCGGAGTAGCGGTCCGTCCGCCTTGTCCAGATGGTGATGAGGCGCTCCTCGATCTCATCGTCGCTCGCCCCCCCGCGGAGCAGAGACCTGAGGTCGTGGCCCCGCGAGGCGAACAGGCAGGTATAGAGCTGGCCGTCGGCGGAAAGCCGGGCGCGGGTGCAGACGCGGCA
>JALYMB010000107.1 GCA_030773935.1 Actinomycetota bacterium
AAGTCGTACTGCTCGAACGTGATGCCCTTGCCCACGAGCTCGTCGACGGCCGCCTCGACGTCGCTCACCTCAAACGTCATGCAGGTCGCCTGGTTGGTGCCGGCGAACTGCGAGGGGTACACGAGCATCCATGTGCCGCCCGACTCGTAGGTCACGCCGGCGGCCCGCTCGTCCTTCTTCGTGAGCCCCAGGGTGCCGCCGTAGAACGCCTTCGCCCGGTCGAGGTCCGAGACCGCGATCGCCGCATGGGTGCTTGCCGATTCGAACATCCGCCTCACCTCCGGGGGCGAGCCTACGCCTTCGGCCGCGATGCTGCTGAGGGGTCAGACGTGTGTGGGCCCCTCGGCCTCGGCGAGTGCGGGCGGGGGTGGAACCTTCTCCTGCTCGCCCGCCGTGATCCGGTCGGCCGGCTCGTGCAGGGAGCGCAGGCGACCGTAGATGGGGAGCGTGAGGACCGTGACCAGGCCGCCGACGACGAAGCCGGCGGGCACCGATCGCTCCTGCGACAGATACCCCAGGCCGGTCTGCCCGCCCACGCTGCCGAGGCTGCCCACCAGTGAGTCGAACGACACCAGCGTCGCGCGCTCCGACGAGGGGATCGACCGGTGCAGGTATGTCTGGCGCACGGGCTGAAGGACACCGCCGGCGACCGCTCCCAGCAGGAACACCGGCACGGTGACCCAGAACGAGCGGATCAGGCCGGTCGCCACCATCGTGGAGGTCGTGGCCGCTCCCGCGACGAGCAGGATCGTGGTCCGGCGCCTGCCCGGCGTCGCGACGCGTCCGACGAGGGCGTTGCCGGCGATGCCGGCCAGGCTGAACAGCGCGGCGATCAGCCCGGACACCCAGATCGCGTCCGAGCCGTACAGCTTCAGGAAGTACGGCTGCCACGCGTACCAGGCCCACGCGAAGAAGCTCCACGTGACGAACGACTCCATCAGGAGCAGCCGGACGGCGGGCTTCTGCCACCCGTACGTGAGTCCCGCCCGGCCCACCTTCCGCATCTCGCCGACGATGCCGCGCATCTGCATCGTCCGGGGCGTGAAGCCGATGTCGTGCATCGTCCGGAAGCCGACCACGAGCGCGATCAGGATGAGCGCCGCTCGGACCAGGTAGGGGATCGAGAGGTCGATCGTGCCGAGCAGACCGCCGCCCACCGTGCCCACGATCATCGCGACGTGCGACACGATCGCGGCCCTCGCGAAGACCCCGTCGAGCTCGCGCTCGTAGCCGGTGGCCTTCAACGCGTCCACGAGCCATGCCTCGACGGCCCCGGAGTAGAAGGTGTAGCCGAGCCCGAGAACCACGCCGGCCAGGCAGAAGAGGAGCAGGCCGCCGTGGATCGCGGCCACGCCCACGTACGCGAGCGTCCCGACGGCGAGGATCGCCTCGGACAGGAGGAACGAGGCCCTTCGCCCCCGCGTGTCGGCGACGACGCCCGTCGGGATCTCGAACAGAGCCATGGCCGCCGTGAACGCCGCGTTGGCAACGAACACCTGGAAGATCGTGAGGCCGGCGTCGAGGAGGAACAGGGTGTTGATGCCCCAGATCAGCGAGGCCGACAGCGTGAAGAGCCCGCTGATGACGAGGTAGCTGCGGATCACGCGCGCCGGGCTCATCCTGAACCGGGCAACGCGCGGCCGGCCCGGTTGATTCCTGGCACGGCGACGGCCGATCGCGCGCCGGCCGCCGGCCTCACGAGGGCCGGGGCCGGGCGAGCCGGTCCATCCTGTCTACCCGCTCTACCCGCGGATCCGCAGCAACCGCCCGTCGCTGAACATCCCGTCGGTCACGAACACCGACCCGTCGTGCGCGACGGCGATGCCACCCGGCTCCGACAGCCGGCCGGCGCCGAGCTCGACCCGCTCGTGTTTCTTCACCTTCAGCAGCACGGCCGGCGGGAAGTCGCCGGTCCCGAGTCAAGCCGGATACGATCGCTCGCCGCTCCGAGGCCGCTCAGCGCCCAGGGAACGGCCGGCCCGCAGCATCCACAGGGCTGCGGCGCCCGTGATCGCCGCGAGCGAGAGGAACGTGAGGCGGTCGCCGACGGCCTCGGCCGCGATGCCGCCGAGCGTCGGCCCCACCAGGCCGGAGATCGCCCACGCCACGTTCAACAGGCCGCCGATCAACGCGACCGAGACGTGCCGCGAACCCGCCACGCCCAGCGGGAAGGTCAGCGCGATCATCACGGCGGTCGCGATGCCCGCCAGCATCAGGAACGTCACGGTGGCGCCGACCGACGCGCTCACCACGACGACCAGCAG
>JALYMB010000108.1 GCA_030773935.1 Actinomycetota bacterium
CTGCAGCAGGAGGCCGCGCGCAAGCTCGGGTTCGGCGCGCGGCGCACGATGTCGATCGCCCAGCGCCTGTACGAGGGCGTGGACCTGCCCGACGAGGGCACCGTGGGCCTGATCACCTACATGAGGACCGACTCGGTGAGCATCGCCGACACGGCGTTGAGGGAGATCGCCGAGTTGGTGAAGACCGAGTACGGGGAGGCCTACACGATCGCCGAGCCGCGGCGGTACAAGACCCGGTCGCGCAACGCGCAGGAGGCGCACGAGGCGATCCGGCCCACCAGCGTGCTGCGATCACCGGCGCGGGTGGCGGGGGTCCTCGATCGCGACCAGCTCCGCCTGTACACCATGATCTGGCAGCGGACGATGGCGACGCAGATGGCGGACGCGCGGTTCAACCAGGTCGGCGTGGACATCGATGCCGTCGCGGTCGACGAGACGCGGTACGGATTGCGCGCCACCGGCCAGACGCTAGTGTTCGACGGCTTCCGCCGCATCTACTTCGAGGGCCGCGACGACGCGCCCGACGAGGACGCCGAGTCCATGCTTCCCGATCTCACCGCCGAACAGCTGTTGCGCATGCTCGAGGTCCTGCCCGAGCAGCACTTCACGCAGCCGCCACCGCGGTTCTCGGAGGCATCGCTCGTGAAGACGCTCGAGGAGCTCGGGATCGGCCGCCCCTCCACCTATGCCTCGATCATCGGCACGATCCAGGAGCGGGGGTACGTTCGCCTGGAGGACAAGCGCTTCTATCCCGAGGACGTCGGGATGGTCGTGACCGACAAGTTGATCGAGCACTTCCCCGATGTCGTGGATGTGACGTTCACCTCGCACATGGAGGAGGAGCTCGATGAGATCGCCGAGGGACAGATCGGCTGGACGCAGGTCCTGCACGAGTTCAACGGCCCCTTCGAACGGGCGCTGGAGAAGGCCGAGGATGCCTTCGAGCGTTACGAGGAGGAGCTCGACGAACTGTGCCCGCTCTGCCCAACGGAGGGCCGTGAGCCGGGCAAGCTGCAGGTGAAGCTCGGCCGGTTCGGGAAGTTCATCGGCTGCCCCAACTACCCCGAGTGCCGCTACATCCGCAACATGGACGGGACGGAGCGGCCCGAGCCCGAGATGCTCGACGAGATCTGCCCCGAGTGTGGTACGCACAAGTTGCAGAAGCGTGTCGGGCGCTTCGGCCCGTTCATCGGCTGCAGCGGCTACCCCGACTGCACGTACATCAAGAAGGATCCGCCGAAGACGATCGGCGTGACCTGTCCGCAGTGCAAGCAGGGAGAGCTCATCGAGAAGCGCAGCCGCTTCGGGACCTTGTTCTACAGCTGCGATCGGTATCCCGAGTGCGACTTCGCGGCCGGCAACCCACCGGACGCCGACCATCCGTGTCCGGAATGCGGCTCCTTGCTGCTGCGCCGGCCGAAGTCCCTGCGCTGCTGGAACTGCGGCGCCGAGCTTGACCTGGAGTACAACGTGACGAAGCCCGGCGACGTCGAGGAGGAGGCCGCGGCCCGTGCCGCCAAGTCCGTCGCCAAGGCCGCTCGCGCTGCCGCCAAGGCGAAGAAGGCACCGGCGAAGAAGAAGAGCCCCGCCAAGAAGAGACCGGCGGCCAAGAAGAAGCCGGCGGCCGCGAAGGCCGCGGGGGTCGCCGGCGCCGAGCCCGCCCCGGAGGGCTAGCTCGCGGTGTCGAGCTTCGCCGACGAGGTCGCGGCGCTCCGCGGGACCCGGTCGGCGACCTTCAAGGACCTCCTGACGCACTCGCAGTTCCAGCGGCTGCTCGCCGCCATGACGATCTCCTCGTTGGGGGATTGGGTGGGCTTCACGGCCGTGGTGGCGCTCGTGACCAGCCTGGCCGGGTCCGAGCGGGCGGCTCTGGGGGCGGTGGCGGCGGTGATGACCGCCCGGACGCTGCCGGCGATCCTCTTCGGACCGTTCGCCGGGGCGCTCGTGGACGGGCTCGACCGTCGCAAGATCATGATCGCCGCGGACGTGGGCCGCGGCGCCATGTACGCGATGATGCCGTTCCTGGGAGCGGTCTTCCCGGTCCTGGTGCTTTCGTTCTTCATCGAGTGCCTGTCGCTGCTGTGGACCCCGGCGCGCGACGCGAGCCTGCCGAACCTGGTCCCGCGCCGTCAGCTCGCGAACGCGAACTCGCTCGGCCTGCTGAGCTCCTACGGCACGCTGCCGCTGGGTGGCGCGATCGCGCTGCTGCTGGCGACGGTCTCCGCCGCGCTCGGTCAGCAGGTCCCGTACTTCAAGGACCACACGGAGTCCCTCGCGCTCTGGCTCGACGCCGGCACATTCACGTTCTCCGCCGTCATGGTCGCGGGGGTGGCGATGCGCGGACCCACCGCCGCGGTGGAGGCGCGCCTGGACCTGCGCAAGGTCTGGACCGACATGAAGGAGGGCGTGCGGTTCCTGCTCTCCAATCCGCTGACGCGCGCGATGGCGCCGGGGATCCTCGCGGCCTTCATGGCCACCGGCGCGGTCCTGTCGCTCGGATCGACCTTTGCGGCCAGCACGCTGGGCGCGAAGACCGCGGGCTGGCCGATCCTGGTGACGGCCTTCGGCGCCGGCATGGCCTCGGGGATCGTCTCGCTGAACTTCGTGGGAAAGATGCTCGATCGTGAGCTGGTGTTCTCGTACTCCTTCCTGGTCGCGGCGGTCGCCCTGGCGTTCCTGGCCGTCATGCCCAACATCTCCACCGCCGCCCTGGCCACCGCCGGGCTGGGGTACGCCACCGGCGTGATGTGGGTCACCGGTTACACGCTGCTGCAGGAGAACGTCGCCGACGAGTTCCGCGGCCGCACGTTCGGGTCGATCACGGTGGTGTCGCGGCTCTCGCTGTTGCTGTCGCTGACGGTGTTCCCGACCCTCGCGATCGCGTTCGGCACGCATGCGTTCTTCGTGGGCGGTCAGCGGATCGATCTGTCGGGGACGCGGCTGGCCCTGCTCACCGCGGGGGCCGGCGTTATCCTCGCCGGATGGTTCACGCGTTCGGGCCTGAAGCGCCTACGGCTCACCCGTCCGAAGGCGCTCTCGCTGGTGCCTAAGCTGAAGCGACCGCCGGCGACGGGCCTGTTCATCGCCTTCGAGGGCGTGGAGGGCGCGGGCAAGGGAACGCAGGTGAAGCTGCTGGAGGAGCACCTGCGCTCGCTCGGCCACGACGTGCTGGTCACGCGGGAGCCCGGGGGGACGGACCTGGGCGAACACCTGCGCGAGCTGTTGCTCGACCCGCAGACCGGCAACGTCGACGCGCGGACGGAGGCCCTGCTGTTCGCGGCGAGCCGCTCGCAGCACGTGGCAACCGTGATCCGACCCGCGCTGGCGGCCGGCAAGGTCGTGATCTGCGATCGGTACGTCGACTCCTCGCTCGCCTATCAGGGCTGGGGCCGGGGGCTGGGGGAGCAGGACGTGCTGACCTTGAACGTGTGGGCCACCCAGGGTCTCTTCCCGGACCTGGTGATCCTGCTGCACGTGGAGCCCGAGCTGGGACTGCTGCGCTCGACGGAGGCGCTCGACCGGATGGAGCTTGAGGGCGGCGACTTCCACGCGAAGGTGGCCGACGCCTTCCTGAAGATCGCCGAGGAGCATCCCGAGCGATTCGTCGTGATCGACTCGGACAAGGAGCCGGCGCTGGTTGCCGACGACGTTCGCGCAGCCGCCGACCGTCTGCTGCAGGATCGCTCCGACGAGAACGGCGAGGTGCCGCATGCCTAGCCCCGTGCTGGAGCAGGTCCCGGGGCAGGAGCAGGCGATGGCGTTCCTGGTGCAGGCGGCGGGCAGGCCGCATCACGCCTACGTCCTGGCGGGACCGGAGGGCTCGGGCAAGTCGCTGGCGGCGCGTGCGTTCGCCGCCGCGTTGCTGTGCGCCGACGGCGGGTGCGGCGTCTGCCGCGCGTGCCGGCTGGCGTTGCGGGATCACCACCCGAATGAGTTCATCGTCGAGCCCGAGGGCCGGGACATCCACGTCGACACCGTGCGCGACGAGGTGTGGCATCCGGCGTATCGCACCGCGCCCGAACCGGGGCGCAAGGTCTTCATGATCCGCGAGGCCGACCGGCTGTCGCCGGCCGCCGCCGACACCCTGCTGAAGGTGCTGGAGGAACCGCCGGCCGACGCCGTGCTGCTCCTGCTGTCGGCGCGCGCGCACGAGCTGCCCGAGACGGTGCTCTCGCGCTGTCATGTCGTCACGTTCACCGCGCTCGCCGAGTCGTTCGTGGTGGAGGCGCTGACGGGCGAGGGGATCGAGCCGACCCGGGCG
>JALYMB010000109.1 GCA_030773935.1 Actinomycetota bacterium
TCACGAAGTTCGGGAACTTCGGGATGATCTGGATGTCGCCGCTGCGATCCAGGCGCGTGCCGTGCCACGTGCGGAGCAGCACCTCGTGCGGCGTCTGGGCGCAGACGGTGCGCGCCAGCGCTTTCGCTGTGACAGCCGGGGGCGGCGATGAGCTCGAGCCGGTGGGGCCGCTCGAGCCCCCCGAGGGGCCACTCGGTCCGGAGGGCCCCGAACCCGTGCACGCGGCCGCGACCATCACGAACGCCGCCAACAGGGCGGAACCGGTGAGCCGACGGCTCACGCGTGGCCCTCGGGCAAGCACTTCAGGTTGGGCAAGATCGAGGCGGGGAACGCGGCCGCGAACACCTTGTCGGCACGATCGGCCTCCGGGACGAGGTCGGGGTTCGACGCACCTTGCGCCTTCGTGTAGTCGAGGATGAACTGCGAGATCTCGGCGAACGTGTAACCGTTCGCCCTCATCGAGTCCTCGTTGATGTAGATCATGCTCGTCCGGACGGCCTTCACCACCGGGGTACCGGTGTCCGACGGGAACGCCTGCGCGAGATCGCCTTCGAGCTGCGGAGGCGTGACCTGGAAGGCTCCGGAGACTCGAGGGTCGAGCTGCGCGCCGTGGTCGGCCGTCACGACCATCGCCCATCGATCCGTTCCGACTTGTCGGTTCAGGAAGTCGACCAGCTCCTTCAAACCGGCGTCCTGCCACTCCAGCGTGTCCCGCATCTCAGGACTGTTCGTGCTGAAGATGTGGCTGATGTGATCGATGATCTTGTAATTGATGAACAGGAGGTCCGGCACGTCGTCCTTCCCGAACCCCTCCCGCGCGATGACCTCCTCGACCATCCGTGTCTGGTACGGGACGCGCGCGGGTGTCGCCCAGCCGCCCTCGAGCTGCGCGATCGAGTCCTGGCCCCACATCCCGTCGATCTTGCCGTCCGCCCGGTCAAGCGCCGGCGTGTAGGCGGAAAGAGGCGGTAAGTCGTTCACGTAGCTCGGGAGCGTGTAGAAGGGCGCGTTCTTGCCTTGGAGGTTCCACTCGGTCCCCTCCGTGCCCTCGTTGCCGGTGCCGACACCGGTCGGCGTGCGGAGCACCGCGATGTCCCTGTCGCCTCCGCCCCACATCGAGCCGTGACCCATCATGTTCAGGTGCCAGGTGACGCTCGCGAGGTCGCCCACGATCGGCCGGTTGCCCATCGCTCGGTCGTAGATGTCGGCGAGCGTTGGCTCCATCAGCAACCCCGGGCCGAGCGCGCCTGAACGGATCAGCTCGGTGCCCTGGCGGAACTCGGCGTCGACCTGCCCCGTGTGCATCGGGTAGTCCCCGGTGCCGATCGTCGCGTGCGTTGCCGGCGTGATCGACGGCGATGAGCCAACGGTCGCGTTCTCGTACCAGACGCCATTCGGGATCAGCGACTTCAGGACCGGCCACTCCTTCGGCCAGGTGTCAAGGACGTCCCGGCCGCCCGCGTCCCAAACGAGCACAACGATGAGCGGCGGCGGCGCGGGCGGCGCCGGGATTTCGGGAGGCGGCCTCCCGTCCAGCGGGTGGAAGCCCTGGAAGTCGAGGAGCTTGGCCTCCGTCGGCGCGATCGACGCCGAGGTAACGGGGCGCTCGACGGCCCCGAGCGGTGGGATGAACCCCGGTCCGTACCACAACAGCGGCACGCTCTGGAGGTAATCCCAGGGCCCGGAGTGTGGGAAGTGTGTCCCCACGAAGTTAGGCTCCTGGGGCACGATGATGATCTGACCGCTGCGGCTCGGGTACGTGCCCCGATAGATGCGCAGGAGCTGCTCGGGCGGCAGCGAGCACGCGGCCCTCGCGAACGTCCCCGGTACCGGCTGGGTGACGGGCCCCCCGCTCGTGCCGTTCGGGCCACCGGTGCTGTGGTCCGCGGGCGGCGAGCCGGACGTGCACGCCGCGGCCACGAATGCCGCCGCGACCGAGAGCGAGATGAGCCTGTAACGGCCGCGGATCACGTGCGGGCCTCGGGCAGGCAGGGCAAGTCCTTCATGATCTCGGAGGGGAAGGCGGCCTGGAAGACGGTGTCGTTCGCCGTAGCCGGATCGACGGCGACTCCCGGCCCTGCCGTCTGCGCCTGCGTGAGCCCCATCACCCACTCGGCCACCTGCGGCAAGGTGTAGCCGTTCTGGTGCAGCTCGGCGGTGTCGATGAACATCTGCGTCGGCTGGATGAGATCGACGATGTGGGTGGTGTCACCGTCGTGATCGAACGTCGAGTTGATGCCGGCCGCGATCGGCGTCGACGAGATCTGGAAGCCGCCCGAGACCTTCGGCGAGATCATCGAGCCGTGGTCGGCAGTGACGAGCATCGCCCACTGCCCCACTCCGACC
>JALYMB010000110.1 GCA_030773935.1 Actinomycetota bacterium
GCGCAGGTCGTCGGCGGTGCCGGTCCACGCGTCGCCCGCCGACAGTCCGCGGTCGGCTCGTTCGTCGAGCAGAAGCGCCAGATCGTCGCGATCCTCGCCGACGACGGCGATCCCTCCCCACGTGGCCTGGACCTCCCGATCGCTCTCGCGCAGCCGCTCGGCCTTCGCCGCGAACCCATCGGCGTCCAGGCCCCAGCCGTTCCATCCGTCCGCCACGCGCGCGGCGAGGTCCACGGCGGCGTCGGCAACGCCGCCGACCCACAGTGGAGGGCCGCCCGGGCGCACCGGGGGCGGCAGCAACGGACCGGGGATGGCGGGCACACGCTCACCACCGATCCACGCCCGGCCCGCGAACAGCTCCCTCAGCGCGAGGATCGTCTCCTCCAGGCGCGCCCGGCGCTCGGCGATCGGTGGGAAGGCGAACCCGAAGGTCTCGTGCTCGGGGATCGAGATCCTGTCGCCGGTTCCCAGCGCGATCACGGCGTTGCCCTCGCTCATCTGGTCCAGCGCGGCCGCCTGCTTGGCGAGCATGCCGGCGGGGCGCAACATCACCCGGCTCACCAGGGTGCCGACGGTCATGCCGGGGTGCCGCGCGGCCACCGCCGACAGCGTCGTGAACGCCTCGAGCGAGGGGGACGCCGGGCCCATCGGTGGGAAGAGGTGATCGGCGGCGAACAACCCGTCGTAGCCCAGCGCCGCCGCGCGCGCCGCGAACGCGAGGGGCTTGCGAGCGCTGTCGGAGAACACCGGGAGCGCGAGGCCGATCTTCAACGAGCGGTCCCCTGTGCGAGCTCCTCGAGCGCGAGCGCCGCGGCGCCGACGACCCCCGCGTCGTTGCCCAGCTCGGCGGCCAGGATCGGCACGGGTGGTCGGAACTCCGCCGCCTCAACGGCTCCGACGAACGCTCTGCGTGCGGGCTCCAGGAGCAGATCGCCCGCGTTGACGGCGCCGCCGCCGACCACGACGACCTCGGGGTCGAGGACGTTCACCAGCCCGGCGATGCCCTCCCCGAGCCGGCGGCCCACCTTGGCCAGGATGGCCCGCGCCGTCTCGTCGCCGTCCCGCGCGGCCCGCGTCACGATCGGGCCGCTCACGCGCGCGGGCACGCCCTCCGCCAGACGAGCGATCCCGGAGTGGGGATACCGCTCCGCCGCCTCGCGCCCGGCCCGTTCGATCGCGTGGCCGGACGCCACCTGCTCCCAACATCCGCGGTTGCCGCATCCGCAGAGCGGTCCACCAGGTTCCACGATGATGTGTCCGATCTCGGCGGCGAACCCGTACGCTCCCCGATAGATCCGGCCGTCCGTCACGATCCCGCCGCCGATCCCGGTGCCGACGGTGACGAGCAGCAGGTGGTCGTGGCCCCTTCCGGCGCCGAAGCGATATTCGCCCCAGGTGGCAACCGTGGCGTCGTTGTCGGCGATCGCAGGCAGGCCGAGCGCTCCCCCCACGTGCTCGACGAGACGGACGTTGCGCCAGGCGAGGTTCGGGGCGAAGGCCAGCACGCCGGTCGCGGACTCCACCAGACCCGCGGCCCCGATCCCGACGGCCTCCACGTCCTCGGCCATGACCGCGCGGGCCAGCTCCACCATGGTCTCGAGCGTGCGGCCCATGTCCTGGGCAGGGGTCGGCGCCCGCTCGTGGGCGAGGATGGATCCGTCGGCGGCGACGCGCGCCGCCGCGATCTTCGTGCCTCCGACGTCCAGGCCGATCGACTGCCCGCCGGGGGTCATCCGATGTCGATGCGCTCCATGCGGGCCGGACCCTCAGGCGGACCGTCCTGCCCGAGGTCGTCGGCGCGCGCGTCCATCACCGCCTTCGCGGCCAGGAAGAACTCGCGCCCCGCCACCAGCAGGTGCGCCACGGCGTCGGGCTGGGCATGCTCCGCGGCCGTCAGCGCCAGGCTGATCGGACAGAAAGCCACGTTGCAGACGTGGCCGCCGACGCCGCCTGGCTGGTGCGCCTCGGCCTCCGGCGCCGGCCCCTCGGGCGTTCGCTGCTTCGTCTTCCGGGCGTCTCCGGCTGGTTGGGCCACGTTCAGCTCCTCCGTACGTCGCCGTCGCGGGCGTGGGGCTCGCGACCGAACAGAACCTCGAGGTGGTCGCCGACGAAGTTGGCCTCCCGCACCACCATCCGCCTGAGCGTCTGCGGCAGGATCAGATTGCGTTTGTAGGACCCCACGCGCACGTACAGCTCCTCGCCTCGCCGGTGGATATCGATCTCCTCGCGCGACACGAACGGCAGACGGATCGACAGGGCGTAGCCCGTCCCGCGCTTGCGGACGCGGATCGGCTCGTCCTGGTACAGCACGTCGGTGGCGATGAGGTCTCCGTACACCTCGTCGCCCATCTCGCGCAGCAGCGACACGCCGACCATCTCGCGGTCGAACAGACGGGCCGTGAGTATCGGCACCGGCTCGAAGGACTCGCGGACCGTGGCGAGGTGTTCGGCCTGGATGTCCTTCCACTTTCCGAAGTACGGATCGGTGATCTCCTCCGGCAGCACGCGGTTCACCACGACGGCGTCGACGCGGTAGCCGAACAGGCCGAGATAGGTGTACGTGCGACGAGCCTCCGCGATCACCATCTTCTCGGGGTTCACCACCAGCCGGACGCTGGAGACCTTCTCGTCGGTGAGGATCTGCTTCACGGCTTCGAGGTTGCGGTGCAGGCGCTCGACGGCGCCGAACACCTGATCGCCCGCGATCGGCAGCGTGGTGAGCTTCGACACGATCGGGCGGATCGTCTTCACCACCCGCCGCTCAACCGGGAAGATCCGCTCGATGTACCAGCTCATGATCTCCGGCAACGACAGCAGCCGGAGCGTCTCGGCCGTGGGCGCGCAGTCCACGATCAGCATGTCGTAGTGCCCGCTCTCCACGTGCGTGCGCACGTCGATCAGCGCGAAGATCTCGTCGAGGCCGGGGATCACCGTGAGCTCCTCGGCCTGGATCGTCTCGACGCCCGCCCAGTTCATCACCTGCGTCATGTAGTCCTGGATCTCGCGCCAGTTGTCCTCGAGGCGGTCCTGCGCGTCGATCTGCTGCGCCCACAGGTTCTCGGCGATCTCCGTGGGGAACGATCCGATCTCCACCTCGAAGGAGTCCCCCAGCGAATGCGCCGGGTCGGTGGACATCACCAGCGTTCGATCACCGGAGGCCGCGGCGCGCACGGCCGTGGCGGCCGCCACGGTGGTCTTGCCGACCCCGCCCTTCCCGGTGAACAGCACGACGCGCATGGGGTCAGCTTACGGGCATCCGATGATCGTCGGGAACCGGGAGGTCAGAGGAGTCCGCTCAGCCCATCTCGACGCGTCGCTTCAGTTTCTCGAGCGCGTTCTCGATCACGCGTTTCGCGCCCTGCGTCCGCAGCATGCCGGGGACCAGGACACCCAGGTCGACGGCCAGGCGGTACGTCACCTTCGTGGTGACGTCGTCGATCTCGTGCAGGAGGTATTCGCCACGGATGTCGCGGATGGCGCCGCGCGCCTCCTTCGTGACCCATGACAGCGCGCCGTCGCCGTAGGCGTACTGATACGCGAGCGTGTACGCGGCCTTCCCCAGCACCGGGACGTCGACCTCGAACGCCACCTCGGTGGCCCGGCCTCCTTCGCCGCGTTGCAGCACCCTGACCGTCTCGACGTCGGCCCACTCGGGGTAGGACTCGTACGCCTCGATCACCTCGATCACGTCGGCGGCCGGCGCCTGGATGATCACGGAACCCTCCGCGTGCTCGCTCATGCGCCCGGCATCCTAGCGCCTGGCCGCCGCGAAGATCAGGAACGCCGCCATCAGTGCGGACACCAGCACGAGCGACACCGCTCCCCACAGCAGGACGCGCGAGGACACGAGCAGACCGCTCCCGTCGGCCATCCGGTAGGCCTCATACGCGGTGAACGCGTAGAGACCCACGGCGAGGGCGCCGTACAGGGCGAGCAGTCCGCTGGCCGGACCCGACGACACGCCGGAGAACAGGATCACGATCGCCGTCCCGAACGTCCACGCGAAGAGCATGCCGCGGGCGATCCCGTCGGGAGCCCGTCCCACGGCCGCGTGACCCAGGCCGGGAAGCAGCAGGGACTTCCGC
>JALYMB010000111.1 GCA_030773935.1 Actinomycetota bacterium
CAGGACGGGGTCGGGGTCGCGCAGCGCCGACCGCAACAGACCGGCCGCGTCCGCCGGTGTCCCGGGCGCCACCACCTTCAGGCCGGGGACGTGGGCGTAGAACGCCTCGATCGATTGGGAGTGGTACAGCGCGCCGTGGATCCCGCCGCCCCACGGAGCGCGGATCACCAGCGGGCATCCGAAGTCGCCGTTGGAGCGATAGCGAAGACGGGCGGCCTCCGAGATGATCTGGTCGAAGGCCGGGTGGATGAAGTCCGCGAACTGGATCTCCGCCACGGGGATCAGTCCGTGCAGCGCCATCCCGATCGCGACGCCCACGAGCCCCGACTCCGCCAGCGGCGTGTCGATCACGCGTTCCTCGCCGAACTCCTCCATCCAGCCCGCGGAGATCCGGAAGACGCCCCCGCGCGCACCCACGTCCTCCCCGAGCAGCACGATCCGTTCGTCCTCGACCATCTCGTCGTGGAGGGCGTCCCGGATCGCCGTGACCACGTTCTTCTGCGTCATCCGTCCTCGGCGAAGACGTGGCGCAGGGCCGATGCGGGCTCCGGGTCCGGCGCATCCCACGCGAGGGCGATCTGCCGCTCGATGTCGGCCTTGACCTCGTCGTGCATGACCGTGAGCGCGCCCTCGTCGGCGATCCGCTGCTCCATCAGGTAGCCGGCGAACAGGTCGATGGGGTCGTGGTGGTGCGCCTCCTCGACCTCCTCCCGGGTGCGGTAGGACTTGTCGTCGTCGTCGGAGGTGTGCGGGAGGTAGCGATAGGTCTTGCACTCGATGAGGGTGGGACCTCCGCCCGCGCGTGCGCGTTCGTGCGCCGTCTGCATCGCGGCGTAGCAGGCCAGTACGTCGTTGCCGTCCACCACGACGCCGGGGAACCCGTACCCCTCGGCTCGGCTCGCCACGTCCTCCACGGCCATCTGCTTGGACTGGGGGACGCTGATCGCGTAGTGGTTGTTCTCGCAGATGAAGATCACCGGGAGGCGGTGGATGCCCGCGAAGTTCAAGCCCTCGTGCCAATCGCCCTCGCTCGTGGCGCCCTCGCCGAACCAGCACCCGACAACGGTGTCCTCGCCACGCAGTCTGGCCGCGTAGGCGATCCCTGCGGCGTGCGGCACCTGAGTGGCGATGGGGGAGGATCCGCTGATGATGCCCAGGCGCCGCGATCCCCAGTGCGAGGGCATCTGTCGGCCGCCGCTGGACGGGTCGGTCGCCTTGGAGAAGACGCCCAGGAAGATCTCGAAGGGCGTCATCCCGGCGACCAGCACCACACCCACGTCGCGGTAGTACGGCAACCAGATGTCGGTACCCCGGCGCATCGGCCACGCGGTTCCGATCTGGCAGCCTTCATGCCCGGAGACCGGCACGACGAAGGGAGCGCGGCCCATGCGGTTCTGTCGGAGGGCGGCCTCATCCAGGAGGCGGGCCGTCAGGAGCGTCCGATGCATCGCGAGCAGGTCCTCGTCGCTGAGACCCAGTGCATCGTGCGGGGTCTGCGTCACGCTCGTCGACACGCCGCGCCTCCTCCCACGTTCGGATGATACCTCCGCACGTTGCCGTGGCCGGAGGCATGCAGGCACCTCCTGATACCCTAGGGGGGTATGCCGATGGGAAGTCACGGGAGGTTCGCGATGATCGATCCGGTGTGCGGGATGTCGGTGGACCCGGGATCGGCCGCCGCAGCATGGGTGCATGCAGGGGTCTCGTACCTCTTCTGCTCCGTCTCTTGCCTGGAACGCTTCAAGGAGGATCCGCAGGGCTTCCTGGACATGGATGCCTCGCAGCGTTCGATGGAGGGCGACGCCGGCGGATCGGCGACCGATCCGGAAGGGAGGCCGTGATGGTCGGATACGCGATGAACAAGAAGGATCTGCAGGATCGTCTCCGCCGCATCGAGGGGCAGATCCGCGGCCTGCAGCGCATGGTGGAGGAGGACACCTACTGCATCGACATCCTCACCCAGGTGAACTCCGCCGTCGCGGCGCTGAAGGCCGTCGGGCTCGGTCTGCTGGACGACCACGTCCGACATTGCGTGCGCGAGAGCATCGAAGACGGTGACGGCGACGGGAAGGTCGAGGAGCTCATGGCCGCCGTCTCACGCTTCGCGGGCAAGTGACCTCGTGACGTCAGAGCAGAGGATCGTGTTGGACATCGGGGGCATGACGTGTGCCTCGTGTGTCCACAAGGTGGAGCGGGCGCTGGATGGGGTCGAGGGCGTCGATGGGGTGTCGGTGAACCTCGCCACCCAGACCGCCGACGTGCGGACCACTCCGACGAACCTCGATCCCATGATCCGGGCCGTGCACGGGGCCGGCTACGAGGCGCGGCTCCACGCCGAGGACCGGTCCACCGACCAGGCGGGTGCGAGGTACCTGCGCCGGCTCGTCGTGGCCGTGCTGTGCACGGTGCCCGTCCTGTGGCTCACCTTCGCGGCCCCGCACCTCCGGTGGGGCCAGGACCTGGCATGGGCGTTCACGACACCGGTGCTGCTCTACGCGGGATGGCCCTTCCACCGATCGGCGCTGCGGGCCGCCCTCCACGGGACCACCACGATGGACACCCTGATCTCGATCGGCTCGTCGGCCGCGTACGGCTACAGCGTCTGGGCGACCCTCGCCGGCCGCCATGAGCACTACTTCGACACCGCGGCGGTGATCATCACGCTGATCCTCCTCGGCAAGACGGCGGAGGCCCGCGCCCGGGCGCAGGCCGGCGACGCGTCGCGGACGCTCATGGCGCGGGGTGCCCGGGAGGCCACGCTGTTGGTGGAGGGTCGGGAGCACCGCGTGCCGATCGAGGAGCTTCGCCCCGGCCATCGGGTCGTCGTGCGCCCCGGAGAGAAGGTGCCGGCCGACGGCCTCGTCGAGGAGGGGACCTCCTGGGTGGACCTGTCCCTGCTCACCGGCGAGTCCGTGCCGGTCGACGTCGGTCCCGGCGACGAGGTGGTGGGCGCCTCGATCAACGGCAACGGCCGGATCGTGGTGTTCGTGTCCACCGTCGGTGCCAATGCGAAGTTGGCAGGGATCGTGCGCCTGCTGCAGGCGGCCCAGGGCTCGAAGGCGCCCGTGCAGCGACTCGCGGACCGGATCTCCGCCGTGTTCGTGCCGTCGGTGATGGTGCTGGCCGGCGCGACCTTCGCGGGCTGGGATCTCCTGCGTCCCGGAGCGCCCGGCGCCGCGCTGCTCCACGCCGTCTCGGTGCTGCTGATCGCCTGCCCCTGTGCCCTCGGCCTGGCGACACCGGCCGCGATCATGGTGGGCACCGGACGGGCGGCGGAGCTCGGCGTGCTGTACAAGGGAGGTGAGGTCTTCGAAGCGGCGCACGGCGTCGACGTCGTCCTGCTGGACAAGACGGGCACCGTCACCGAGGGCAGGATGACCCTGGTGGAGGTGGTGGGGGCGCACGGCGCCACCCGCGACGACGTGCTGGGGTGGGCGGCGGCGGCCGAGCGGGGTTCCGAGCACCCCATCGCTGAGGCGGTGGTGGAGGGAGCCCGCACGCGTGGCATCGACCTCCCGGAGGTGACCGGCCACGCCGTGCGTCCCGGAGCGGGCGCGGTCGCCACGCTCGAGGGCGAGGAGGTGCTCGTCGGCCGGCCGGAGGGTCTCCCGCCGGCGATGGCGGCCGAAGTGGAGCGAATGGCTCGCAACGGCCACACGCCCGTCGCCGTGTGGCGGGGCGGCGTGCCGTACGGCCTGGTCGCCGTGGCGGACCGTATCCGGCCCGAGGCCGCCGCTGCCGTCGAACGCCTGCGGGTCATGGGCCTGGAGGTGGTGATGGTCACCGGCGACGGCCGGATCACCGCCGAGGCCGTGGCGGCATCGGTCGGCATCGAGACGGTGCTCGCCGGGGTTCTCCCCGCAGGCAAGGTGGATGAGGTGGCTCGGCTGCAGGCCGCCGGCCGCCACGTCGCGTTCGTCGGTGACGGGATCAACGATGCGCCTGCGCTCGCCCGGGCAGACGTCGGCATCGCGATGGGCACCGGCACCGACGTGGCCCTGCAGGCGGCGGACGTCTCCCTGCTCGGCGGCACCTTGGAGTCGGTCGCCGACGCGCTGACCCTGGCTCGCCGTACGTACACGGTGATCGCGCAGAACCTCTTCTGGGCCTTCGCCTACAACACGGTGATGATCCCACTCGCGGTGTTCGGGGCGCTGGACCCCGCCTGGGCTGCTGGAGCGATGGCGGCCTCGAGCGTGACGGTGGTCCTCAACGCGTTGCGTCTGAAGAGGTTCGCCGGGCATCGCGTGAGAGCGCGGTAGTCTGGAGGGCATGGACGTGCGCTTGTTGCAGGACCAGGCCCAGAACGGCAACGTCGTGGAGGTCACCGACGCCACCTTCGAGCAGGTGGTGATCGAGGGATCGAAGGACCGGCCCGTGGTGGTCGATCTCTGGGCCGACTGGTGTGGCCCGTGCAAGTCCCTGGGTCCGGTCCTCGAGCGCGTGGCGAAGGAGCGCGCGGGGGCGTTCCTGCTGGCCAAGCTCGATATCGACGCGAACCGTGTGGGTCAGGAGCTGCTTGCCGCCGTGCAGAGCCAGGGCATCCCCACCGTGGTCGCTTTCCGCGACGGAGCCCCGGTCAGCCTGTTCATCGGGGCTTACCCCGAGGAGGCCGTGAACGACTTCGTGGACTCGATCCTTCCGACCGAGGCCGATCTGCTGGCCGGCGAGGCCGAGGCGCAGGTGGCCGTCGGCGATGTCGCCGGGGCCGAACAGGACTTCCGCGACGCCCTGGAGAAGGATCCGGGCAACGCCGAGGCGAAGATCGGCCTCGCACGGATCCTGGCCGCGAGGGGAGAGCTCGACGAAGCCCGGGACCTGGTGACCCCGCTTCTCCCCGATCCGGATGCCGAGCGCGTGATGTCCTCCGTTCGAGTGGCCGAGTGGGCGGACCTTCCGGATCCGGGCACCCTCGCCAGCGCGCAACGGCTGGCCGCGAAGGGGAAGTGGCGCGAAGCGCTCGACGGCATGCTGGGGGCCTTGCAGGACGATCGCGACGCTGCACGCGCCGCCATGGTGGACGTCTTCGCGGTACTGGGCGACGACGACCCGATCGTGGCGGAGTATCGCCGGCGGCTCGCGAGCGCTCTGTTCTGATCCTCCCCATGACCGACGTCCACGACCATCTGCGCGAGTTCTGGGATCGCGACGCCGCCACCTACGATCGGGCCGCGTCCCACGCCGTCAGCGATCCCGTGGAGAAGGCGGCGTGGCGCGCCGCGCTGCGTCGGGCGCTCCCCGAACCGGGCGCTCGCGTCCTCGACGTGGGGGCCGGGACGGGGTCGCTCAGTCTGCTGGCGGCCGAGCTCGGCTATCGAGTTACCGGTCTCGACCTGTCGGCCGGGATGCTCGCCCAGGCGCGTCGCAAGGCGTCCGAACAGGGCCTTGACGTCGAGTTCGTCGAGGGGCCGGCCACCGAGCCGCCGGCCGGGCCCTTCGACGCCGTCATCGAACGGCACCTGATCTGGACCACCCCCGACCCCGTGGCCGCGCTGTCGGCGTGGCGCGAGGTCGCCCCAGGTGGCCGACTGGTGATGTTCGAGGGCGTGTGGGGCCCCACCGCGGTGTTCGAGCGCGTGAAGGACGCCGCGGCCAAGCTCCTGCGCCGCACGGTCGGCACCCCGCCCGATCACCACGCCCCGTATCCGCAGGAGGTGCTCGACCGCCTGCCCCTCGGCCGGATGCCCTCACCGCTCCCGCTGGTCGAGGCCGTGCACGAGGCCGGGTGGACCGGCGTGCGGATCCAACGGCTCCGGGACGTGGAATGGGCGATCGCCATGCGCGAGCCGTGGCCGCTGGGGTGGCTCGAAGCGGTCCCCCGCTACTGCCTGGCTGCGGATTCACCCTCGGGGTGACCTGGGGAGCCGCTATCGCCGGGGGTCAGGGGAGCGACGCCAGCGCCGCCGGTGGTGAGAGCTCGCTGATGCCGAGCGGGGCATGGACGAATCGCACATCGAAGACCGCCTCGGCGTGGCGTGCCACCAGAGGGAGCAGCTCCTGCACCGTGACCGGCCGGCCGGCGAGCTCGCTGAGGGAGGTCACGCCGTGGTCCGGCAAACCGCACGGCACGATCCCATCGAACCAGGACAGATCCGTGCAGCAGTTGACCGCGAAGCCGTGCAGCGTGACGCGCGCCCGCATCAGGCGCACGCCGATGGCGGCTGCCTTCCGATCGCCGGACCAGACACCGGTCTGAACGTCTGGCCGGCGTTCCAGCGCCACGCCCAGCTCGGCGGCGGCCCGCAGGACCACCTCCTCCATCCGGCGCAGGTGCGCCGCCGCGTCCGGCCGGATCCCCAGGTCCAACAGGGGATAGCCCACGAGCTGGCCGGGCCCGTGGAAGGTGAACGAGCCGCCGCGGTCGATCCGGTGCACCTCGGCGCCGCGGGCCCCGAGCTCGGCTGCGGACCAACGCAGCTCGTCGGGCCTCGCGCGGCGGCCCGCGGTGAACACCGGCGCGTGCTCCAGGAGGATCAGGGTGTCGGGGATCTCACCGGCGAGGCGGCGCTGGGCCAGTCGATGCATCTCCTCGTTCGCCGGCCCGTAGGCGATCGGCCCGGGAGGCCGGAGCAGCCACGCCTCGCGCGACACCCGCTACACCCCGAGATCTTCGGCGAAGTCCCAGGTTTCGAGGTTCTCCTTCACCCGCGCCAGGAACTGCGCCGCCAGTGCTCCATCGATCGCACGGTGATCCCACGACATGGACACGTACGCCATGTGTCGGATCGCGATGGCGTCGTCGATCACCACGGGCCGCTTCTCGATCGCGTCGAACGCAAGGATCGCCGTCTGGGGCTGGGCGATGATCGGCACGGAGAGCATGGACCCGTACGGGCCGGGGTTCGTGATGCTGAATGTTCCGCCGGAGATCTCGTCGGGCTTGAGCTTGTGCGACCGCGCGCGCGTCGCGAGGTCGGTGATGGCGCGCTGCAGGCCCACGAGGTTCAACGTGTCCGCCCCCTTGACGACCGGCACGATCAGACCCTCGTCGTAGCTCACCGCGATGCCCAGGTTGACGAAGTGTTTCAGGACGATGTCCTCCCCGCGCAGCTCCGCGTTCACATGCGGGAAGGCGAGCAGCGCGTCGGTGACCGCCCTGGAGACGAACGTCGTGTAGGTGAGCGAGATACCCTCGCGCGCCTTGAACGCCTCCTTCGCGCGTTCGCGCACCCGCACGACGTGCTCGAAGTTCACCTCGACCATGTTCCATGCCCGCGCCGACACCTGCAGGGACGTGTGCATGTGCTCGGCGATGAGTTTCCGCACCTTGGACATCGGCACGATCTCCTCGCCCGTCCCCGCGCTCGCCGGTGCAGGAACCGCCGAGAACGTCGGCGTCGTCCCGGGGGCAGCCGATGCGGCCGGTGCGGCCGCTCCGGAGCCGCCGGTGCCGCCGCCCTCGATGACCGCCTGCACGTCGTGCTTCGTGATCCGCCCCCCGGTCCCGGTACCTCGCACCTGAGACAGATCGATCGCGTGCTCCGAGGCCATCTTCCGCACGAGTGGCGACAAGATCTGCGACCGCTCCCCCCGGTCCGGCAGGGACGCCGTCGAAGCCGCGGCCGCAGCCGGAGCGGCGGGCGCGGCAGCCGGAACCGGCGAGGCCGCCGGGGCCTCAGCGCCCCCCGCTGACCCATCGGAAGCCTGA
>JALYMB010000112.1 GCA_030773935.1 Actinomycetota bacterium
GCTACGGCCTGTGCCCACGGACGTGAGGGATCCACGGTGTACACCTGCGCGTTGCGGATCAGCAGGTCGCCGCCGGACGGAGCGGTCACGGCGCGGCGAGCCCGCGGAGGGCCGGAAGGTGCTCCTCATAGTGGTCGATCGTCTCGGACGCGAACAGCTCGTCGGCCGCGGGGTCGCCGGCCACCTGGCCGAACGCCTCCAACACGCCCGCGCGCGCCGCCGCGACGCCGGCCTCGACGTCGGCGGCCGACGTCGAGCGCGACTCCGCCAGCACGCGCGCGTTCGTGGCGTCGGTCTGCTCGGCGGTCCAGTCCTCCTCCGTATACGTCCCGGACCGCATCTCACGGAAGCTGCGCTCGCCGTCCCGCCACCAGTACGCCACGTGCCAGAGCACGTCCTTCACGGACCAGCCGTCCGGCAGGGTCGGCTCCTCCCGGCGGTCGGCCGGCACCGCCGCCACCACCTCCTCGAACGCGGCGTACGCGCGAGCCTCGCGTGCCAAGAGCCCGCCGCTCATCGGGTCCACGGTCAGTGCGTGTCCACACGCGCGCGGCTACTCAGCGACCGCCCCAGATACCGGATCCCCACCATGAGGCCGGTCACGAGCACGGTGGTGAGGAGCACGAAGCCGAGGATCAGCGTGGCGGGATCGGGGTGGCCCTCGCGGTCCCCGACCAGCTTCACGATTGCGTAGACACAGACCAGCAGGTACGTCGTGGCGACCAGGAGACCGGCCAGCGCGACGAAGAAGACGGTGATCGCTCCTGCGACGCCGGCCGAGATGCCGGTTCCCTCACGCATGGAGAGGAGCCTACCGGAGGAGGCCGCACGCCATCGAGTCCCTGGCCCCGCAGCCTGTCCGTCGTTTCGTGGCCCGCCCGCCTGGGAACATGACGGTCCGATGGCCCCCCTCGGCGCGCGCCCGACCGTGGCCGGTCGCTACCGGACCGGCGATCTCCTCGGACGTGGAGGGATGGGCGAGGTGTACGACGCCGTCGACATGCGGCTGGACCGGCCCGTCGCGTTGAAGCGGTTACGAGCCGACATGGCCGACGATCCCTCCATGCGCCGCCGCGTCGAGGCCGAGGCCCGGCTCGCGGCCAAGCTGACCCACCCGAACGTCGTGACCGTGTTCGACAGCGGACTGGACGGAGGTCATCCCTTCATCGTGATGGAGCGGCTGGGCGGAGGGACCCTCCACGACGAGCTCGCGCGCGGCCGCATGGAATCCGACCTCGTGTGCGCCATGGCCCTTCAGGTGCTGGGGGCGCTCGCTGCCGCTCACGCCATCGGCCTGATCCACCGGGATGTGAAGCCGGGGAACATCCTCGTGGGCCCGGGCGATACGTGGAAGGTCGCCGATTTCGGGATCGCGACCTCCACGGATTCCGATCACACGCTCACCGGAACGGGGGAGGTGCTGGGCAGTCCCTCCTACCTCGCGCCGGAGCGGCTGGAGGGCCACGCCGCCACGGCGCGAAGCGACCTGTACTCGCTCGGCGTCGTCCTGTACGAGGCTGTCTCCGGCGGCCGACCCTTCGGCGAGGGCGACCCCTGGGCGCTCGCGATGCGGATCCGCGACGGACACTACGAACCCGTGTCGGAGGCCGCTCCCGGCATCGACCAGGTCCTGGCGGCGTCGATCCAGCGCGCCATGTCCCGCGATCCCGCGCTGCGCTTCGGCTCGGCCGAGGAGATGGCAGAGGCACTGGGCGGCAGGTCCACCGCCACCCAGCCTCTCGCACGCCGGGCGGCCGACGGAGCGCCCACGGTCGTGCTGGATCGAACCGACGACCCCACGGCCGTGCTTGAGCCGGTGGGTCCGTCTCCGGCCGAGCGCGTTCGCGCACCGAAGCGGCTGCTCACCGTCCTGCTCATCGCAGTCGCCCTGGTCGTCGCGATCGCCACTCTGGCCGCCGTCGCGATCTCCAACGGCCGCACCACGGCCGGCACCCCGCCTGCCCCGGCGAGCTCAGCGGCCGCCTCCGGCGTCCCCGCGCCGCTGCAGGATGCCCTCGACCGGCTCCAGGAGACGATCGCCCCGTGAGCGCGCGCCGAGCGGTCGCCGCCGCGCTCTTTGCCGTCACGCTCCTGGCGGCATGCGGGAACCAGGTCGACATCAGCGCGCGCGCCCAACGGCAGCTCCAGGCAAGGCTGGACGACGTGCGAACGGCGGCCGTCGCCGCAGACCGGCCCGGAGCTCAGTCGGCGCTCAGGGACCTGGAACGATCGGTCTCCCAGCTCGTGGCCGGGGATCAGCTCAGCGACGGGCGCGCGGCGGAGATCCTCGCGGCCGCCCAGGACGTGGCCGCCCAGTTGACCCTGCTGGCTGAACCCGAACCCACGATCTCCCCGACCCCGGGCCCGACCGAGACGATCACGCCGGCCCCGCCGGAGAAGCCGGACAAGCCCGAAAAGCACGGCAAGGACGAGGACAACGGGAAGGGCAAGGGTCACCACTAGAGCGGCGGCGGCGCTCCCCGCTCAGCCCACCAGCGGTCGAACCCCTCGCTTGCCGAGCTGGTCGGCCACGATGCTTCGCTGCACCTCGGAGGTGCCCTCCCAGATCCGGTCCACGCGCAGTTCACGGTAGAAGCGCTCGGCGACGTTCTCTCGCATGTAGCCGCGCCCGCCGAAGATCTGCACCGCACGGTCCGCAACGCGGCCCGCCATCTCGCTGGCGTACAACTTGGCCATGGAGCACTGCGTGTGCTGGAGCTTCACGTCGACGCCACGATCGATGCTCTGCGCGAGCTGGTAGGTCATCAGCCGCGCCGCCCACAGCTCGGTGAGCGAGTCCGCCAGCATGTGCCCGATCGCCTGGAACTCGAAGATCGGCTGCCCGAACTGCACACGCCCCTTCGCGAACGCCGTGGCCTCCTCGATCAGCCGTTCGGCGGCGCCACAGCAACGAGCGGCGATCATCAGGCGCTCGTAGCGGAACCACTCGTAGGTGAAGGCCATGCCCTCGCCCTCGCGGCCGATCAGGTTGCCGGCCGGCACGCGCACGTCCTCGAACGCCACGAGCGGATGGTGATCCGCGTAGGTGTGCGTGTACGCGGGCGTACGCACGACTCGGACGCCGGGCGTCTCGATGTCCACGAAGAACATCGCGTGGGCGCCCGCGTTCGGACCTTCGGCGATCTTCGCCTGGAAGAAGCAGTAGCTGGCACGGTTGAAGCTCGTCACGTGCATCTTCACGCCGTTCAGGACGTAGTCCCCGGCGTCGGCGCGGGCCGTGGCGGCGATGGCGTCCACGTCGGAGCCGGCACCCTCCTCGGTGATCGCGTAACACTCCGACTTCTCGCCCCGGATCGTTGGCAGGATCCACGTCCGCATCTGATGGTCGGTCGCCACAGCGGGCGCCCACGCCGGCGGCGTGTGCACGACCCAGCCGAGCGCGTTCGTCGCGCGTCCGAGCTGTTCGGACACCAGCGTCTGCTGGAACATCGTCATGCCGGTGCCGCCCAGCTCCTTCGGCATGTTCATCGCGAACAGCCCGAGCTCGATCGCGCGCTCGTGCTGCCGGCGTCGCACCTCCGGGTCGATCTCGCCGGCGTTCATCTCGGCCTCGACCTCGTAGGGGATCAGCTCGTCGACGAAGCCCCTGGCGCGATCCTGGATCGCCTCGTCCTCGTCGCTCATGGGATAGGTGCTCACGGCAACGGAGCATACCGCCCGGCCTGAACGACCGTTCAATCCGTGCGGTCTTCGGCGGCCGGGATCGAGCCGAGCACGACGGTGCCCGAGCCGGGGCTGCTACGGACGACGAGCGTTCCCCCGATCGCGTCGATCCGGTCGGTCATACCCTGCAAGCCCGATCCGAGGTTCGCGCCGTCGGCTTCGAAGCCGCGGCCGTCGTCCTGGATCTCGAACTCCAGGTTCTTCCCGCGTCGCGCGAGCCTGACGACCGCCGAGGACGCCTCGGCGTACTTCGCGACGTTCTGCAGGGCTTCGAGGGCGCAGAAGTACACGGCTGCCTCCACGTCCTGGGCATAGCGCCCGATGCCGTTGGCCACGACGGTCGTCGCCACCGCTGCCTTCCGGGCCTGCGACTCGAGCGCCACCGCGAGCCCCTTGTCCGCCAGCAGTGGCGGATAGATGCCGCGCGCGAGGTCGCGGAGGTCGTCGAGCGCATCGCGGAGCGCGACTTGGAGGCGCCCGCTCATCTCCTTGACTCGGACCGGGTCGTCGGCCACGCGCTCGAGCAGACCCAGCTGCACCGTCAGCGCGACGAGCTGCTGCTGTGCTCCGTCGTGCAGGTTGCGCTCGATCTTGCGCCGCTCCTGATCCTGTGCCTCCACCAATCGGCGCCGAGATGCTCGCAGGTCTTCGAGGCTCGCTCGCAGATCGGCGGTGAGACGCACGTTGCGCAGCATGAGCCCCGCCTGCGCGGCCAGGTCTTCCAGGAGCTTGTCCTCGGTCGCGGTGAGCGGCTCGTTCGGCGGCTTCTCGATCGCGAGGGCGCCGAGCAGCTCGTTCCCGTGGCGGACGGCTGCCGCGCGCGCCGTCTCGCCGAACTCAGGCAGCTCGTCCTCGGCTTCGAGCACGAGCGGATCGCGGGCGGTCGCGTCGAGGGGCCAAACCGCAACGGGCCGGAGCTCACCACCGATCCGGAGCCAGACGTCGACGCGCGAGGCCCCCGTGCCGGCGGCCAGGATCGATGCCATCCGCAGCAGCACGTCCTCGACGTTGAACGTGCCGGCCATCCGGTCCGCGAACTCGGACAGCACCTGATACGGCGACGCTCGCTCGCCGTACACCAGACGGTTCGCGAATCGCTGCGCACGGCGGCGCAAAGGCTGGAAGAGCAGCGCGATCGCGACGGCCGCCGCGATCGTGAGCGACGGGCTCTGTCGGGCACCGACGAGGGCCCCGACCCCCACCACCACGCCGACGTACACGGCCGTGAGCCCGGCTGCCAGGACGCCGTAGACGACCGCGCGATTGATGATGACGTCGATGTCGTAGAGCCCGTGCTTCAGGATCGCGATCGTGATCGCCGCCGACACCCCGAGCAGGATGACGGCCCCCTCCGCCAACAGCAGTCCGAAGGAGATCGGCGATCGGTCGCAGCTGCAAACGACGAGTGGCACCAACGCGGCGAGGTTGAGGAGGAGCGCCGACGCAGCCGCGAGCGCGACCCACTTGATCTGCTGCCGCTGCTCCACCCCGCCGGTTCGGTAGCGGATCACGAGCGAGAGGAACGCGGCACCGATCACGAGTACTACGACCCAGGCAACGACGACGAGCGCCGTGGTGAGGATGTCTCCACCGGACCCGACCCGCAAGGGGTTCGGATACTTGAGCGAGACACCGCCGGGAGCCGGGAGGCGCTCCTGCGGCACGAGGAACACGAAGCCCAGGACCGTCAGCGCGGCAGCCACCGAACCGATCGCCACGATCGGGCGCCACCGCGGCGACGGAAGGGTTCCGGCCGGGAAGACGAACAACAGGAACCCGAGCGCGATCGCCATCGCGGTGAAGATCGGATCCGCGATGGCGCCCACGAACCTCGCGGCCGGAAGGGATCCGGGGCGAGTCAGGATGCCCACGACTGCGTAGGCGGACGTGATCGACAGCAGCGTCATGCCGACCCCGACCCCTTGGAGGATCCAGCCCACGAGGTTTCGCACGCGCCACACGACGAGCGCCCCGAGCCCGGCGTACGCGACGCCGGCCAGCGCACTCACCAGGTTCGGCACCGCGTCGGCGATCGCCATTTCGCTCCACCCGAGGGCGGTGAGGACGACGCCGGCGAGGCCGGTGACCGCCGCCGTCACCCAGAGTGCGGTGGCGAGGCGATCCGACGTTCCCTGCGTCAGGCGGTGCATCCGCTCCATCGTGGCGCATCGACCCGAGGTCGAACAGGGTGCACGCCTGACAACCGCGCGCGTGCCTGTATCCGATCCCTCTCCTCCCCGCCGGCCCCCGACGATCGCCGGGCGGCTACCCTCCCGACGACGTGGGTCGGGGGCTCGGATAGGTTCTCGGGATGGACGTGCGGGAGCGGTTCGGCGGTGCGCTCACCCTCGACGGCGGGCTCGCGTCCGAGCTCGAGCGGCGCGGCGCCGACCTGCGGGACCCGCTGTGGTCGGCCCGCATCCTCCTCGAGGATCCGGACCTGATCCGCGCGGTGCACGCGGACTACTTCGCCGCCGGCGCCGACGTCGCGATCTCGGCGAGCTACCAGGCGTCGTTCGAGGGCTTCGCGGAACGCGGTTTGAGCCGGGAGCGAGCGGCGGAACTGATGAGGCGCAGCGTGGAGCTGGCGCGCGACGCCGCCGACGCGGCCGGGAACCGCCGGATCGTGGCCGCGTCGGTGGGCCCGTACGGCGCGGTGCTGGCCGACGGTTCCGAGTACGTCGGTCGGTACGGGCTGTCCGTGCAGGAGCTGGTCGACTTCCACGAGCCCCGGATCGAGGCGCTCCTCGAGAGCGCTCCCGACCTCCTCGCGATCGAGACGATCCCGTCGATCCTCGAGGCGGAGGCCCTCGTCCGGATCCTCGACACGCTCCCCGACGTCACGGCGTGGATCAGCTTCAGCTGCTACGACGGCCTGCACATCAGCGATGGCACCCTGTTCGCCGACGCGGCGGCATTGGCCTCCTCGACCCAGTGCGTGGTCGCGGTGGGGGTGAACTGCTCGCCGCCGGTCCACGTCCCCGCGCTGTTGTCGAGCGCCCGGGTGGACACGCCGCTGCTCGCGTATCCGAACCTCGGCTCGACGTGGGACGCGGCGGCGAAGAACTGGATCGTCGAGGGCCCGAGACCCGACCTCGGCGCCGCTGCCGCAGCCTGGCGCGAGGGCGGGGCACGTATCGTCGGTGGATGCTGCGGCACCACGCCGGACGACATCCGCGCGATCGCGACCGGCCGCTGATGCGCCGGGAGCGATCCGGCCTCCGACGGCGGGTACGGGCTCAGTCCTGCAGCGTATCCGGACCGTGCTGGGCCACCGTCATCAGCGCGTGCTCCTCGGCCCAGGTCACGGCATAGTCGGCGACCTCCTCCCATCCCGGCGCGCCGGGGAAGTGCGGACGGCCCTCGAACTCCTTGAACTCGGTGATCGAGACGTCGTCGTCGTACTTCTCTTCGTTGTGGCGTGCCGCCTTGGGCGGGATGATGTGGTCCTCACCGAACGCGATCAGGAGCATCGGTGCGCGGTCCGCGCGTTCGAAATCCACCTTCGTCGGCGCGTCGCGGTGGAAGTTCGCGAACGCCCCTTCGCGCAGCACCGTCGTCGACCCCGGCACGGCGTAGCGCTCGTAGATCGCATTCGACTCCTCGTCGCTCAGCGTGTTCGCGAAGGCGTAGTGGAACTCCTTCGCGGTGAGCGGGACCGCCTGGCCCTTGTTGAACGGGTTCTTCAAGATGGGTGTCGTGGCTCGGATCGTCGACCACGGCAGGTCTCGCACGCCACGAACGGTCGCCGACGCGACCCCGACGGCGACACAGCCCAGCCCCCGATCGAGCAGGATCTGCGTGAAGGCGCCACCGAACGAGTGCCCCATGATGATCGGCGGACGATCCATGTTGCGGATGATCTTGTCGTAATGATCGACGATGTCATCGATGTCGAGCGCCGCGATCGGCGACGGATCGGCGTTCAGCGCCTCGACCTCGCCCTCCATCCCGGGCCATGAGGGCGTCAGCACCGTGTAGCCTCGGCTCTCGTAGCGCTCCTTCCAGTGCTCCCAGCTCCGTGGCGTCATCCAGAGCCCGTGGATCATCAGGATCGTGTCGGGTTTGGATGTGGCCGTCGTGTCGGGTTTGGGCGTGGCCACCGTGTCAGCCATGACTTCTCCCCCTCAGGTCGTCGATGGATGGACGTCTCCATCCTTGCGAGGGCGGGCCGGTTCGTCCAGAGGCTCCGGCGAAATACACGTCGGTGATTCCGCGACTCAGACGATGAACTCGAGGCGGTCGCGGTGTTCTGCGAGCCGGGCCAGGGAGTCGGCGTCGATCGTGTGATCGCGCTCGGGCTCGGTCACGTCCTGCCCTTCCCCGAACAATTCCCCGGACAGGTAGCGCTGGCCGGTATCGGGGATCACCGTCACGATGCGCGTGAGCTCGGGGTGCTTGGCCGCGACCTTCAACGCGGCCGCGACATTGATGCCGCTGGAGGGGCCGCAGAGCAACCCCTCCTCACGGGCCAGCCGCCCCGCCGTGTCGAGGGCCTCCCGCGTCGAGGCCGTGACGACCCCGTCCAGAAGTGCCAGATCGAGGTTGGGCGGGACGATGCCGTCGCCGATCCCCGGGACCCCGTGGGTGCCCCAACGCTGCTCGCTGATCAGGGGGCACTCCGATGGCTCCACGGCGTACACGCGCATGTCCTCGTCGTGCCGCTTGAGCGCGCGCGCGACGCCCGTGATCCACCCGCCGGTCCCCGGTGCCGCCACCAACGCATGCACGCGGCCCTCGGCCTGCTCCCAGATCTCCTCCCCGGTGACGAGCTGCGCCTGGGGATTGTCGGGGTTGGAGAACTCCGCCGGGAAGAAGTAGCGGTCGGGGTCGGCGGCCACGATCTCGCGCATCCTGTCGAAGGCCAGCTCGATGTCGGTGCCGGATCCGGGCGTCAGCACCAATTCGGCGCCGTAGGCCTCGATCATCTTCTTGCGTTCGGGGCTCATGCCCTCCGGCATCACAATCGTGCAGTCGTAGCCCTTGACCGCGGCCACCGCACTGCAGGCGATCCCCGCGTTGCCGGTGGTGCATTCGATGACCGTCATGCCCGGCTTCAACTCGCCACGCTCCTCGGCGCGCTCCAACATCCGCCGATAGATCCGGTCCTTCACCGAGCCCGTCGGGCCGTACCACTCGACCTTCGCCAGCAGCTCCACGCCGTCAGGGGCCATCCGCCGCAGGCGCACCAGAGGCGTGTGTCCGGTCGCCTCCAGGATCGTGTCGTGCACCCGACGGTTGGCGTCCCAGTCCTGGGTCATCCGGCGGATCTCCGGCGCTCCACGTACCCCATCCGGCGCGAAATGGAGGCGGCGGCCTCCATGACCAGACGGCCGACGCGGGGAAGGTCGACCGGGCGCATCCGGAACGCCGGGCCCGACACGCTGAGCGCGGCGACGACCTCCCCGTCCCCGCGGCGCACCGGCGCAGCCACCGCGTTCAGCCCCTCCTCCAGCTCCTCCATCGTCTGGGCGTACCCGCGCAGACGGATCTCTTCGAGCTGGACGCGGATGTCCGCGGGCTTCACGACGCTACGCGACGTCGGGCGCTCGAGCGGACCCACGAGAAGGCGTTCACGCTCCGTCTCGCCCAGGAACGCCAGCAGCACCTTGCCGTTCGAGGTGCAGTGCAGCGGCGTGCGGCGCCCGACCCAGCTCACCGCGACGATCGAGCGGGTGCCGGTCACCTGATCGATGTACACGACGGCGTCGCCGGACAGCACACCAAGGTTCACGGTCTCGCGGGTCCGGTCGGCAAGCTCCTCCAGGATCGGTCGCCCGGTCCGCACCAGGTCGAGGCTCGCCATCGCGGCGCCGGCCAGGCGGATCAGGCCGAAGCCGAGCCGGTACTTCTCGGTGACGGAGTCTCGCTCCACCAGACCGCGTTCGGCGAGGGTGGCGACCAAGCGCGAGGCCGTGGCCTTGTGGACGCCGAGGCGCCGGCCGAGCTCGGTAACCCCCAGCTCGCGCTCCTCCGCGATCAGCTCGAGGGCGCGCAGCGCGCGGTTCACCGACTGGAGGTTGCCGCCCTCGGGCTTTTCGTTGGCCACGCCGCAACGCCTTCCGCGCTCCGCAACAGGCCGCGACGGTAGCCCTGAGCCTGCCTCGCTGTCAACGCGCTGCCCCGCTCGTCCGGCGCTGCTACGTTCTCGCCCGATGTCCGGAACCTCGGTCGCCCAGGCGGACCCACCTGCACGACCCGTCGCTCAGCCCGGTGGCCGGGCGGCAGCCCTGGTGGCGGCGAGTTTCTCGATGCTGTTCACCGAGCTCGCGCTCATCCGCTGGGCGGCGGCGTACGTCGTGTACCTCGCCTACTTCACGAACTTCGTGCTCCTGGCGAGCTTCCTGGGGATCGGCCTCGGGTTCCTGCGGCCGCAGCGCGCGGGCCGGTGGGTGGCCTGGGCGCCCCTGGCCGTCGCCGGCGTCGCCGGGTTCATCCTGGTGTTCCCGGTCCAGGTCGCGCAGGTCGACCAGGTCCGGGGCTTCGCGGGGCTGTTCGGGATGTTCGCGCTGCCGATCTGGGTGACGCTCCCGCTGATCTTCGTCGGCGTCGTCGTGGCGATGGCGTGCATCGCGTCACGGGTGGGCGCGCTGCTGGGCGGCTTCCCCCCGCTCGAGGCCTACCGATTGGACATCCTCGGCAGCATCGCCGGCACGATCGCATTCGCGGGCGCGTCGTTCTTCCAGCTCCGGCCGGCCGTGTGGGGCCTTGGGATCGCCGCGGGCCTGTGGGCCGCAGGTGGCGGCGCGACGCCGTCACGCATGGAGCAGATCGGATTGCTGGCCGTGGTGGCCGTCTTCCTGCTCGGCTCGCTCGATCCGGCGGATTCCTGGTCGCCGTACTACCGCGTCACTGCCGGCAACACCACGGTGACCGGCAGCGTCGGGGTGAAGGTGAACGGCATCCCGCACCAATCGATCGTGCCGCTCGACCGGCTCACCCAGGAGCAGCCCTTCTACCTGTATCCGTACGGGCACCTGCCCGCCGGACCGCCCGGCGATGTGCTGATCGTGGGCGCCGGGACGGGCAACGACGTCGCGGTGGCGCTGGCGCAGGGGGCCACGCACGTGGACGCGGTGGAGATCGACCCCGTGCTGCAGGGGATCGGCGAGGAACGGCACCCGAACCACCCGTACGACGACCCCCGCGTGACCGAGGTCGTGAACGACGGGCGGGCGTTCCTGGAGAACACTGGCCGTTCGTACGACCTGATCCTGTTCGCCCTGCCGGATTCCCTGACCCTCGTCTCGGGGCAGTCGTCGCTGCGGCTGGAGAGCTACCTGTTCACGGTGCAGTCCTTCGAGTCGGTGAAGGAGCACCTGAAGCCCGAGGGCGTGTTCGGCGTCTACAACTATTACTTCCCGATCGTGTTCGCCCGGCTCTCCGTCACGATGCAGCAGGTCTTCGGCCACGAACCGTGCTTCGACCGGGGCGACGGCTCGATCGGCACCCGGCAGCAGTCGGTGCTCACGATCGGGCTCACGCCGTCCGCCGTGGACTGCGCCACGCTGTGGCATCCGACGGCGGAGTTCGGCGCGCCGAAGCCGGCCACCGACGACTACCCCTTCCCGTACCTGAGGGGCCGCACGATCCCGATGCTGTACCTGATCACGCTGGCGCTGATCCTGGCGGCGACGGCCCTCGCGGTGCGCGTCGTCGGCGGTGTCACGCTCCGCTCGGTGGGGCGGTATGCGGACCTGTTCTTCATGGGCACCGCGTTCCTGTTGCTGGAGACGAAGAACGTGGTGCAGTTCGCGCTGCTGTTCGGCACGACGTGGCTCGTGAACGCACTGGTGATCCTCGGCGTGCTGCTGGCGGTGCTGCTGGCGATCGAGGTCACGAGGCGGTTCCGTCTGCCCCCGCTCGTGTGGCTGTACGCGCTGCTGTTCGCCTCGCTCGCCGTCGCGTGGCTCGTGCCGCAGGAGTCCCTGCTCTCGCTCGGCATCGTGCCCCGCTTCTTCGCGGCGTCGGCGCTGGCGTTCGCTCCGGTGTTCAGCGCGAACCTGGTGTTCGCCGAGCGGTTCCGGGAGACGGCCTCGGCCAGCACGGCCCTGGGCGTGAACCTCCTCGGCGCGATGCTGGGCGGTGTCCTGGAGTACGCGGCCCTGCTGGTGGGCTACCGGGCGCTGTTGGTGATCGCGGCGGTCGCCTACGGGCTGGCCCTGGCGGTTTCGAGGTCGAACACGTGGCGCGAGGTTGCGGACAGCGCGCCCACTCGTTGACCCTGCCGCGCCCGTTCGGGACGCTGTCGGGCGGCCCGCGAGGGGCGGGCCGGGGAGCCTGCCCTCGCTCATGACCGAGTCCCGCTACTGGCGTGCCGCCGAACCCAAGCCGAGCTACGACGTCGTGATCGTCGGTGGCGGGGGTCACGGCCTGGCCACCGCCTACTACCTGGCCCGCAACCACGGGATCACCGACGTGTGCATCGTGGAGAGGGGCTGGCTGGGCGGCGGCAACATGGCCCGCAACACGACGATCATCCGCTCGAACTACCTGTGGGACGAGTCCGCCGCGATCTACGAGCACTCCCTGAAGCTGTGGGAGGGCCTCGAGGCCGACCTCGACGCCGACATCCAGTTCAGCCAACGAGGTGTACTGAACCTGGCGCACGACCAGGGCGACGTGCGGACGTCGATCCGGCGTGTGAACGCCAACCGCCTCAACGGCGTGGACGCCGAGTGGCTCGACGCCGACGGCGTGAAGGAGTTCTGCCCGCTGGTGAACACCTCGTCCGACGTGCGCTACCCGGTGCTCGGCGCCACGCTGC
>JALYMB010000113.1 GCA_030773935.1 Actinomycetota bacterium
CTCCTCGAAGAACGCGCTGGGTCCTTTCGCGTTGAGGTTCTCGCCGTACCAATGCGCGCAGGACACGTACAGGTCGCGGCGGGCGCGCGTGAGCGCGACGTAGGCGGTGCGACGCTCCTCGATCACCTCCTGCTCCTTCAGCTCCTCCTTGAAGTGGCTGAGGACGCCGTCGAAGGCCGGCAGGATCGCCGCGTCGCCGCGCAGCTCGAAATCCAGCGATCTGCCGCGCTCGGCCGGGTTCTGCTGGATGCGGGGGTTGGGGAGCAGCCCGCGCGCCATCCCGGGCACGAACACGTGATCGAACTCCAGGCCCTTCGCGACGTGGATCGTCATGACCTTCACCGAGTCATCGTCCGAGGGCTGCACCGGCGCCCAGTCCTCTCTGTCCAGGCGCAGCACGTTGTCGACGTAATCGAGGAACGCGCGCAGTGTGAGCTCGCCCTCGACGGGCTCGAACGCGTGCACCGCGTCAAGGAACGCAGCGAGGTTTCGCTTGGTCGCCTGCGCGGCGGCGGGATCGGTGTCGGCATCGAGCTCGGTGAGGATCCCGCTGCGCCGAACGATCTCACTCAGGAACTCGCCGACGGGACGGCGCGCCTCGATCCGCAGGGACAGCAGTTCGTCGCGGAACTCCGCGAGGCGCGCGCGTCCCTGCTCGGAGAGGTCCTCCACCTCGTGCAGACGCTCCAGCGCCTCGGCGAAGAGGAACGGGGTGGCCTCACCCTCCTCCTCGTCCTCGGAGCGCAGCCGGATCGACTCCTTCTTCGCGAGCGAAGCCACGAGCGCGAGATCCTTGTAGCCCACCCGGTAGCGCGGCCCCATCAGGATCCGCGCGAGCTCCACGGAGGCCAGCGGATCCTTCACCGCGCGGGCGTACGCGAGCACCTCCACGACGACGGGCATCTTCAGCAGCCCTGCAAGACCCAGGATCTCCACCGGGACCTCCTGCTCGTCGAACGCCTGCTGCAGCAGGAAGAACAGCCGGCTGGTGCGGCAGAGCACGGCGATCTCCGACCATTTGCCGCCCTCGTCGTGGAGACGGACGGCCTCCGTGGCGATCCACCGGGCCTCGCTCATCTCGTCGGGGTGGCGGCCGATCACGACACGGCCCTCGCCGTTCGGCGGATGGGGGCGAAGGGATTTGTCCGGGTCGGGGCGTTGCGCGGGGGGCAGCGGAGCGATCAGCGTGTCCGCGGCGGCGAGGATACGTGAGCCGGAGCGGAAGTTCGTGTACAGGGGAAGCTTCAACGCGGCCGTCCCGTCGGCCCGCCGGAAGGTGGTGGGGAATTCCAACAGGTTGTAGAGGCTCGCCCCCCGCCACGCGTAGATGTTCTGATCGGGATCGCCGACCGCCGTGACCGGGTGCCCGTCGCCGAAGACCGCGTGCATCAGCCGGGCCTGGGCGACGTTGGTGTCCTGGTACTCGTCCAACAGCACGGCCTCGAACCGCGCTCGGTACTCCGCGGCGATCTCCGGATGCGCCTGCACCACGCCCAGGGCCAGCGCGATCTGATCGCCGAAGTCGATCACGCCCAGCTGACGCTTCAGATCCACGAAGACCTCGGCGGCCTGCGCCAGCTCGATCCGGTCCAGCGCCGCCTTGTACGCGCGGTCCGAGCGATGGTCGGCCAGAGCCGCCAATCGCTCTTCGGTGTGCGCCACGATCTGCGCCGGTGTCACCAGATGGTTCTGCGCCTGGTCGTACAGCTCGAGGATGTTCGAGATCACCGACGGCTGCCACTCGGTCTTCACGTGGTCGAACGTCATCAGGTCCAACACCCGGCCGCAGAGCTCCGCGCGTTGCGCGGAGGTGAGGATCCGCTGGCCGGGCTCGATCCCGGCTAGCATGCCGTGGCGCTCGAGGAGGGCCGCCGCGAACCCGTGGTAGTTCGCGATCTCGGGCTCCTCGCCCTCATCCAGATCCAGCTGTGCCAGCGCGCGCCGGACGCGCAGCCGCAGGTTCTCGGTGGCCTTGTTGGTGAAGGTCAGACACAACACGTTCCCGGGGAGCACGCCCGGCGCATCCACGCGGCCGGTCGCCGCGAGCGCCAGGTACACCACGCGCGCCGCCATCACCGAGGTCTTGCCGCTGCCCGCGCCCGCCACCAGCACGAAGGGCTCGAGGGGATGCGAGATCGCCGCCCACTGCTCATCGGTGGGCTCGGCGCCCATGGCACGGACGACCTCGTCGGGCACGGGAGGTGGGGCGGGCCCGCTCATGCGTCCGTGTTCCCGAAGAGCGGCCGGCCCTCGGGCCAGAGCGAGCACAGCGACTTGAATTCGCAGAAGTAGCAGTTCGCACCCGGGTTCGGCCGGTAGGTCTCGCCGGCGATCAGCGCCTTCTCGCGTGCGATGAGATCGATGAGCTTGTCGCGCACGCGCTCCTGGTAGGCCTCCGTATCCCGCTCGGGCACCTGCCAGCGACGAAGCTCGATCGATCCGTCCCTCCAGTCGCCCTTCAGGTACGCGAGCTCAACGGCGGTCACCGGCCGGAACTCCGCGAGATCCTCGGAGGAGCTCACCGCAAGGAAGTAGATCCCCAGCTGCAGTGACTCCTCGGCCTTGACGCCCTTGGGTGCGGCACCGCTCTTGTAGTCCGTGATGCACGTGCCGCCCTGCACCGTGGGTCCGATCCGGTCGATGTAGCCGACGATGGTGGCTCCCTCGAACTCGAACTCGAAGGAGCGCTCCATGGCCAGGGAGGGGGTGTGTGCGTACCGGTCGAACCAGTTCTTCAACATCTTCGTCTTGGCCAGGTACCGGAAGGCCTCGCTCACCGCGATCGAGGGGAACTCCTGTGGGCGCCAGCGGGCGTCCAGCGCGGCGGTGATGGCCTTGGGCTCACGCGGCAACTCGCCGCGCTCCACCTCCTCGATCAGCTTGTGGACGGTCTTGCCGACCCACGCGTGGTAGCCGCCCGGGCGTCCCAAGCCCAGCTCGTCGGACAGCACATGCTGCAGCTCACAATTCTCCAGCTTGTTGAGCTTGGAGTAGGAGAGGCGCAGCGTGTCGTGCAGGGGACGCCCGGTGTCGGTCCAGTCGCGCTGGAACCACCAGCGGCGCGGATCCACGCCCAGGGCCACCAGCCCGTCGAGCGCCGCAAGCCTGGCCGCGGTCGGGGCGTCGAGCTCGGCGAGGGTTCGGCGCCACGTGGCCGCCGCCTCGGGCACGGAAACCGGTTCCTCATGGGGTCCGGCGGGCGGGTCGGTCCATGCCACGCCGCACTCGTCCACGAAGCGCGAGCGGGCGGAGCGGTCGGCATCGTCCCCGTGCGCATCGCTCGCCACCGCGACCACGCGGCGGCGCGCGCGGCCCAGCACCATCCGGAACAGGCGGCGTTCGTCCTCCAACCGGAGGCGGTTGCGGGCGGATCGCGTGATCTGCCCCCGCAGGACCGCCAGGTCGAACATGGGTTCCGGACGGGTCAGGCTGGGGAAGCTCCCCTCGATCGCCCCCGTGACGAGCACCGTGTCGAACTCCCGCCCGGCGGCGCCGTGGGCGGTCAGCACCTGAACGGCGTCGGAGCGCCCCCGCTCGGAGGCCGCGTATCCGGGCCCGTGCTCACCGGCGTCGAGCGACTCCACGAAGGCCTGCACCGAGGCGTCGCTCCCGACGCCGGCCTCAGCCACGATGTTCGCGAGCGCGACCACCGCTTCCAGCTCTCGACGCGCCTCGGGTGAGCCGTCGGCTGCGGCCACCAGCCGCCGCGAACAAGGCAGGCCGTCCCACAGGATCCTGAACGCGTCCAGGACGGAACGGCCGGCGACCTCCTGGGCACGGGAGAGCGCGTCCCGGGCGGCGGCGGCGTCCTGAGCCTGCAGGGGTCCGAGCCCCTCGACGTGCTGCAACGCCGTGGCCACCGTTCCGTCCACGGCCAGAGCGGTCCGCATCATGCCGCGCGCCACCGCAGGCGACAGGCTCACGACGTCCCCGGTGAGGATCGACTCGATGAGTTGTTCGCGGTCGCCCGGCCGCGCCAGCCACCGCAACGCCAGGACATAGGGGAAGGTGGCGGGCTCGGCTCCCAGGGAGAGGCCGCTCTCGGGCACCGCGCGGGGCACGCGCGCGTCGTCCAGCGCGCGCAACAGACCCGCGAGATGCGCGCCCTGCCGGCGCACGATCACGGCGAGGTCGGCCCACGGCACGCCCTCGTCCACGTGGATCCGCCGGAGCTCGCGCGCCACGGCCGCGTGCTCCTCGGACATGTGCGACGCGCACCACGCCTGGATCGCGATGGGCGTCGGGGTCCGGTACGGCGTCTCCAGCGACACATGGCCGGCGCCGAAGTGCTCGGTGAACCGCAGGATCGGCACGTCGGTGGTTCCCTGGAAGGAGAAGACGTGCGCCCCGGGGTCGCCGGCGGCAACCAGGTCGGGCGCGCGCAGACCCATCAGCAGTTCCTCCGCCGCGAACGTGCTGTCCTGCAGGTCGTCAACGAGGACGTGATCGAACAGCGGCTCGCCCTTGCCGGCCACCTTCGCCGCGCGCTGCACCATGGCCGCGAGATCCACGAGGTTCAGGCCGTCGATCACCTGCTGGTACTCGCGCAGGAAGGCGGCGAGTTCGTGCCAGCCGCCGAGTCCGCGCTCGGCGGCGGCGACCTCGATGTCGTCGGGGGTCAGCAGCGACTCCTGCGCGCGGGAGAGGAACTGACGCACTTCGTCGGCGAACCCTCGGAGCTCCAGCATGGCTCCGTACGCGGGCCAGGCTGCAGGATCCTGGTTCGCCAGGAGCTCGCGCACCTTCGCGAACTGGTCGGCGGCCGACAGGATCGCCGGCGGCTCGTCGTAGCCGAGGTCGGCGCGGCGCTCGGTCACGACCGCCGAAGCCAGGCCGTGGACCGTCAGAACCCGCAGGCTGGGCAGCGAGCCCTGGATCCGGTCAAGCATCGCCGTGCGTGCTGAGTCCTTCGCCCGCTTGGAGCCGACCACCAGGGCGACGCGCTCCGGGTCGGCGCCGTTCTCGAGCAGCCGGGCGAACCGCTCGCGCAGCACGGCCGTCTTGCCCGTGCCGGGCCCCCCGGTGACGAGCAGCGCCCCACCCGTGTGCGCAAGCACCCGTGCCTGCGAGACATCAGGTTCGAAGGAGGAGGGGGTCATCAGGCTCGGATGCTACCGGCCGCCACCGACATCGGCTGACCTACAGGTCGGGGCGCGGCGGCACCGGCCCGGCCGGCGTCGCGGTCTCGCCGCGAAGGTGCAGCTGGTACCACCGCTCGATGTCCGGTGGGGCGATCGAGCCCACCAGCCGACCGTCGTCCAGAACCATGCCCTCCTGGCCCCCCAGCAGGTCGAGCACGTCGTCCAGCCCGTCGTCGACACGGACGGACCGGGACACGGCCAGCGGGACGATCCCGTCGCGGGCAGGTCGCAGAGGATCCCGCCCGCCCACCCGCCTGGCGGAGGCCATCGAGATCGTGCCGATCACCCTGCCGTCCTCCACCACGGGGAAGGCGTCCTGCTCACGGCCGCGCAGGTAGTCGCGCAGCACGTCGGCCAGGCTCATCTCCGCCGGGACCGCGTCGGGCGGCGGCCGCATGG
>JALYMB010000114.1 GCA_030773935.1 Actinomycetota bacterium
AGGTGGGACGGCCGGCGTCGGCGGCGGCATCCGACGCACGTCCCGAGGGACCTCGACGCTTCCGGGGCACGCGCTCGATGGTCTCTTTCTCGTTGGGGTCGACCATCCGGCTCTCGACCAGCCGGTACGAACCCTGCGCGGGCTCCAGGCGCCGGCGCGCGATCAGCGCCCGGACGGCGCGAGCCGCCGACAGCGGGTCGGGCAGGCCGATCTCCCGGCCGATCTCGGCCGGCGTGACCGCCATGACCGCGCCGACCTCGGTCCGAGCAGCCACCGCGGCCAGGAAGGCGTTCGCGCGCTGCAGGCTCTCCTCGTTCATGGGCCCATCCTCGCAGACACGTGGTGCAGCCCGCCACCCGAGGGTTCGTGGTGCGACAACCCGTGCCGCGTGCACGGCACCGAGCCGCGCAGCGTCGCGAGGTCGGGTAGCCTGCGCCGGATGGGCGACGCCGGCGCAGCGCCGCTCGAGGGCATCCGCGTCCTCGACCTCTCCCGCATCCTGGCGGGCCCCCTCGCGACGATGGTGCTCGGCGATCTGGGCGCCGACGTCGTCAAGGTCGAGCGCCCGGGATCCGGGGACGACACGAGGCGGTGGGGCCCGCCCTTCGTGGGCGAGGACGCGGCCTACTTCCTGAGCGTGAATCGCAACAAGCGTTCGATCGCGGTGGACCTGCAGACGACGGAGGGCGCGAGCGTCGTGCGGCGACTGGCGGACCGATCCGACGTGCTGATCGAGAACTTCCGCCCAGGCCTCATGGCTCGGTTCGGACTGGCCCTGGCGGACCTCCGTCACGCCAACCCCCGACTGGTCACCTGTTCCCTGACCGCCTTCGGAGAGGATGCCGGGGAGACCGATGCACGGCCCGGTTACGACATCATGGTGCAGGCGCTGTCCGGACTCATGAGCATCACGGGAGAGCGCGAGGGCGAGCCCACCAAGGTCGGCGTGGCGCTCCTCGATGTGATCACCGGTTTGTATGCGGCGATCGGAGTCCAGGCCGCGCTGCTGGAGCGGGAGGCAACGGGACGCGGCCGCCACGTGGGGGTCTCGCTGTTCGACGCGAGCGTGGCCGCACTGGTGAACCAGGCTGCCAACCATCTCCTGGGTGGCGTCGTGCCGGGACCCATGGGTAGCGAGCACCCCAACATCGTTCCGTATCAGGTGTTCCACGCGGCGGACCGCCCGTTCATCCTCGCGGCCGGCAACGACAAGCTGTTCCGCGCCACGTGCGAGGTGCTGGGCCGGCAGGAGCTCGCCGACGATCCGAGGTTCGCGGCTAACGACGCCAGGGTGGCCAACCGCGAGATCTTGATCCCCCAGCTCCGCGCTGCCTTCGCGGAGCGGTCGGCCTCGGCTTGGCTCACCGAACTGGGAGCCGCGGGCGTGCCGTGCGCGCCGATCCGCCGGCTGGACGAGGTGTTCGCCTCACCCGAGGGGGCCGCGATGGTTCAGACGGTTGAGGACCCGGTTCGCGGCCCGATCCGCCTGGTGGCCGACCCGATCCGGCTGGACGGCGCCACGTCGACGGCCCGCCGGCCGCCGCCGCGCCTGGACGAGCACGGCGAGGAGATCCTGCGGGAACTGGAACGGTGACCGCCCTCGACGCCTGGCGGGCGCAACTGGAGGCGTGGCGGATCCCGGAACCGATCCTGGCGGGGGCGCCGGAACCGCCGTGGGGATTCCCCACCGAGCTGTTCCGGAGCCGGGCGGCCGAGGCGGCCGAGTCAGGGAGCGGGCAGAGCCCGACGACTCGGATGGCCGCCCAGGCGCTGCCGGAGGGCGGCTCGGTGTTGGACGTCGGCTGCGGCGGCGGGGCCACCTCACTTCCGCTGGCGTCGCGGGCAGGGCTGCTGGTGGGACTCGACGGCCAGCGTGACATGCTGCCGGGCTTCCTGGAGGCGGCCGAGCTCGCGGGCGTGGCCGCCTGGGTTATCTGCGCTGCGTGGCCCGCGGTGGAAGGTGAGGTCGAGGCGGCCGACGTCGTGGTGTGCGGGCATGTCCTCTATAACGTCGCCGAGGCAGGACCGTTCCTGCGGGCCTTGGATCGGCACGCCCGGCACCGGGTCGTGCTCGAGCTCACCGCCGGACACCCGCTCGCATGGATGAACGACCTGTGGGAACGGTTCCACGGACTGCGCCGACCACAGGGCCCCACGGCCGAGGATGCGGTGGCCGCCATCCGCGAGATCGGCGTGACGCCGTCCCGGCAGGACCGGCGGGCGAGCGAGGATCGTCCCGCCGGCGGGGGGTTCGCGCGCAGGGAGGACGCGGTCGCGCTGATCCGGCGGCGGCTGTGCCTGCCCGCGACGCGCGATGCCGAGGTCGAGGCCGCGCTCGGCACCCGGCTCCGGGAGCACAGAGATCGGTGGTCGGCGGGACCTCAGGAGCGGGAGATCGTGACCGTCTGGTGGGATCCATCGTAGAGCTCGCGGGTCTTCAGACCGCCGCCTCGAGCGACACGCGGTTGAGCGAGACGTAGGTCCCCCGTCCCTGGTCGTCCTCCCGTTCCATCCGAACGGATCCGGAGGCCAGCCGATCGGTGTCGAGCGGCACCGTCATCTCCGAGCGCGGGGAGCCGGCGAAGACGGTGGACTCGAACCCGCCGTAGTCGGTGGCGCCCGCCGGTGTCCGATCGCCGGCGTCCAGTCGAATCCGGAACCCCTGCGGGTCCCAGCTTCCGGCGACGGTCACCTGGATCTGCTCCACGTTGATCTGCGCGTTCGGGAAGTCGCACACGCGGTCTCCATCCAGCTTCGCCGTGCCCGTGCCCTCGATCTTCCCGCCGTCGAGGAGATCGAACGTCAGCTTCGTGACCCATCGGGTGCTGCACCGCCCGCCGACGTACAGGTCGTGGTACGTGTTCGAGTGGATCACGCCCGTCCATCTCGGATCGCCGGCCGCACTGCCGGTGGATGGATCGACCGAGGAGCCCGTGCCCGGAGCCTGACCCACGTCGGGCGGGAACAGGTCCGTGTGAGCGGCGACGTAGGCGCCGATCCCCGCCGCGCCCAGGAAGACGGCGGCCCAGACCGCCACCCTCAGCACCCGCCTCACCGGTCGCTCCGTCCCCTGACGTAGTCCCGGACGACGAACTCGCCCAGCCGATGGTCGTCCATGAGGAAGATCCGGCCACCGGCCACGCGCGCCAGGCGTTCCATGAAGCCGACGAGGCCCTCGGATTCCTCCAGCATGAAGACGTTCAGGCGCACACCCGACTTCGACAGGCGGATGGCCTCGGCGAGCGTCAACCGGACCGTCTCGGGCAACGGCGGCCAGTTGAAGAATGCCTCGCCACCCTCCAAATGCGCCGTGGGCTCGCCGTCGGTCACCATGATCACCTGACGGACCGCACGCGGGTGCTGGGCCAGCAGCCGCCCGGCCAGCAGGAACGCGTGCTGCATGTTCGTGCCGTACGTTCGCTCCCAACCCGCGGCGGTGAGGTCCTCGGGCTCCATGCGCCGGGCGTAGTCGCTGAAACCCACCAGATACAGCGTGTCGTGGGGATAGCGGCCCTCGATCAACGCGTGCAACGCGAGCGCCATCTTCTTCGCGTGCACCCAGTGACCACGCAGCGGCATGGAGAACGACAGGTCGAGCAGCAGGGCCGTGGCGGTCTCGGTGCGTTGCTCGGCCTCCACCAGCTCGAAGTCCTCCGGCGTGAGACGCACGCGGGCATCGTCACTGACGCCGCCCCGGCGCACCGCGTTGAACACGCTGCGCTGCACCGCGATCTGCCCCGTGTCCCCGACGCGCCACGGCCGCGTCGCGCCCGTGGGCTCAGCG
>JALYMB010000115.1 GCA_030773935.1 Actinomycetota bacterium
CTGGCGCCCCGCCCGCAGGTGCTGCTGCTCGATGAGCCCTTCGGTGCGCTGGACGCGCGGGTGCGCCAGGATCTCCGCCGCTGGCTCGACGAGCTGCATCGGGAGCTCGGCGTCACGAGCCTGCTGGTCACCCACGACCAGGAGGAGGCGCTGGAGCTCGCGCACCGCATCGTCGTCATGCACGAGGGCGGGATCGAGCAGGTGGGCACGCCCGACGAGATCTACGACTCACCCGCCACATCGTTCGTTGCCGGGTTCGTCGGATCGGCCAACGTCCTGCACGGATGGGTGAGCGACGGCCACGTTCATCTGGGGGCCATGCGTGTGCCCGGCGCGGGCCATCTCGAGGAGGGTTCCGCCGCCACGGCCTACGTGCGGCCTCACGACGTCCGGCTCGCCGACCCCAACGCGACCGACTCGGTGAGAGCCACCGTGGAGCGTGTCACCTCGCTGGGTTGGCTCACGCGCCTGACGCTCCGCCTGCCCGACGACCAGGTGCTGGTCGCACACATCCCGCAGGACGAGGTGCATGGGGCGAAACCCGGCGACGTGGTGGCCGTGGACCTCCGTCGCCCAAAGGCCTTCCGACGCGAGGACGCCGACGCGGACGCGGCCCCGGAGCACGCCCCGACCCCCTGAGGGCGGTCGGGGCTGCGAAGCGGCGCCTACGGCGGAGAGCCGTAGACGTAGATCTCGGAGATCGCGGTGAAGTCGGCTCCGCCCGGCTTCGTGGTGTCGAGGATCTCCACCGTGATCTGATCGGTGACCTTGTTGATGGGGACGTACTGAGGGCGCGGCTGCGGTTGGAAACGCTGGACGGTCGGCGCCAACCCGGGGATCAGATAGCGCACCTCCCTGATGATGCGATCCTGGACGAAGCGGTTCGTCCCGGTCTCGGGATCGGACTTCGCGTAGCCGGGGATGAGTCCGATCCTCGCGATCTCGACCGGGTCGTTGAAGAGCAGCGTGAGGGTGTCACCGTGGCCGTTGCCCTGCGTTCGCCAGGCGGTGGCCACGTCCCCGTCGAGCACATTGCTCGGCAGGTACGTCACGACGTGTCCCGCCGCGTCCTTGGAGGGTGGCGCGGTCTGGCTCGTGGTGGTGACCTGGACGCCCTCCAGGATCCGCTCCGGGATGCGGGAGCCGGTCTGCGAGCCGGATGGCGGCGCCCCCGACGGTTCGCTCCCGAGCCGGTCGGCCAACACGATGCCGGCCAGCGCGACGACGATCAGGGTGACGAGGGCGGCCGCAGCGATCCACGGCCACCGCCACGATCGGGGAGCGCGCGGCTGGGCGATCGGTTCGACGGGCCGCGCCGGCGGCGGCGACGCGACGGGCGACCCTCCGGCCAGCGCGGCGCGGAGATCGAGCGTGAGATCCCGGCACGAGGGGTACCGGCCCCCCGCCTCCTTGTTCAACGCGCGTTGGACGACGTCGTCGACTGCGGTGGGCAGGTCCGGCCGCACCGCACTCGGGGGAGACGGTTCCTCGTGGAGCTGGGCGTAGAGGGTGGCGGCCGGATTCCTTCCCGCGAACGGAGCCCTCCCGGTGAGGCACTCGAAGAGAACGCATCCGAGCGAGTACAGGTCGGCGCTCGCGTGCACGCCTCTCGCCTCGATCTGCTCCGGCGCCGCGTAGTTGAGGCTCCCGACCATGTGATCGGCCGAGGTCACCGTTCCCGCCGACGAGGTCGTCCAGCTGCTGACCCCGAAGTCGGTCAGGTAACAGAAGTCGGGGTCGTCGGCCGCCGCCTTCGACGCGACCAGGATGTTCCCCGGCTTCACGTCCCGATGGACGAGCCCCCGGGCATGCGCGGCATCGAGCGCGCCACCGACCTGCCCGACGATCGTGACGACCCGCTCGAGATCCAGCAGGTCGGGCGCCCGCAGGATCGTCCGCAGATCCTCGCCGTCCACGAGGCGCATGGCGATGAAGAGGACCCCGTCGGCCTCGCCGGCGTCGTAGACCGGAAGGATGTGCGGGTGATCGATCGCGGCGGCGGCCGCCGCCTCCCGAAGGAAGCGTTGCCGGAACGACTCGTCGTCGGCGAAGGCCGGGTTGATGAGCTTCAGGGCCAGTCGGCGGTCCGGCGAGCGCTGGCGGGCGAGGTAGACGACCCCCATCCCGCCCTGCCCGAGCAGAGACTCGATCATGTACCCCGCGACGGAGGATCCCACGACCCGATCGGCGTCCATAGCCCGCTATCCGTCGGGCTTCGGCGCCGGCTGCCCGAGGATCGCGGCGGTGCTCACCGCGCCGCGGCGGACCGCTTCGTTCGCCAGGCGCCCCCGGCGTCCGTCGGACTCGAAGATCCGGAACTTGTCGTAGAGCCGGGACAGATGCTGTTTGACGGCCGCCTCGGAGACGACGAGCTCGCTCGCGATCTGGCGAACCGACGCCGGCTCTCGGAAGACCTCGCCGGAGACCATCGGTCGGCAGAGCGCCAGCAGGACCTCGCGCTCCCTCCTGGTGAGATCCGGAGGCGATTCGGCGCCCACCGTGGCATCATCCTCGCCGGCCGGATCGCCCGTCCGAACCAGGAGCCGCACTCCCCCGACGCGAAGCTCGTCGCCGGAACGCAAGGATCGCTCGCCCCAGATCCGCTCGCCGTTGACGAAGGTGCCGTTCCGAGATCCCAGGTCCCGGACGGTCCAGCGCGACGCCACCCGTTCGAGCACGGCGTGGACGCGAGACACCGTCTGGTCGTAGGAGAGAGGGAGGTCGTTCTCGGTCGACTGACCGATGGTGAGGCGTTCGCCTTCGAGCGGGATCCGCTCCCGCGCGCCGTCGATCCAGATCTCCAGGTGGTCGGTCACCCTCGCGCACCCCTCCGTCTGGACCGGCCTCCGACCCTTCCCTCATGGTGACAGAAACCTTCCCCCGACGTGACGGAAGCGTCTCCTCCGGAGGCATCGTTCGGCGCCGCCCGGCAACGCACGATCACGTGGTCCACATCGACGACGGCGCGGGCGCGCCCGAGCAGGAGGAGGAGCCATGCAAGCGAGCACCGGAGGTCTCAAGTGGAGGGGCATCGTCCCCGGAGGGGTCGGGAGAGGTCGAGCCGCGCTGGCCTTGGTGACGGCGGTGCTGGTGGCCGGCACCTACCTGTGGCAGCTCGATCGGCTGAACGAGCGGCAGGTCGCCCTCGATCAGGCCGTGTCCACGGGGAGCGAGGCTCGCGACCAGGCGTCCATGCTGGAGAGTCAGGTCGCGGGCCTCGAAGGCCGGACCGCCGCGCTCTCGCGGAACGGCGATGCGCTCAGGACCCGGATCCGGCAGACGAGCGGCCACGCGCAGCACCTCTCGGCCCGACTGCGCACCAGCGAGCATCGCCTGCGCAGCGCCCAGACTCGGATGACGGCACTGCTCGGCTCGCCGATCGCGGACGGGAGGTACTTCGGTGAGGTGCTCGTCGTTGGTGCGGACCAGGCGCCGCCCCGGCTCGTCATCGACCTCGAGCGATGGCTGACCGGCGATGCCGCGCACGAGGCCGAGCTCGAGTACGGCGTTCCCCCCGAGGGCCTGTACGACAACTTCATCGAGAACGAGAACCCCACCTGGCACACCATCGTGATCGCACCGACCGCCACCGTCTCGATCATCGACATGGATTCCCCCAACCCGCTCCAGGAGGTGGGTACGGGCCTCGTGGGGACGGAGCGGATCTCCCTGGGGCGGTTCGCGAAGATGATGAGCCTGCACCGGCTCTACAACCCGTTCTGGATCAACGTGTCGAACGGAAGGATCGTGTCGATCCAGGAGCAGTACTCGGCGTGAGGGTCATGCCGTCGTGCAAGGGAGAGATGGCTGCTCTCAACCGTCGCCGCGAACGCCCGCCGTGATCAGCTCGTCCACCGTCGCCGGGCTCCCCGCGCGGGCGTACAGGAAACCCTGGGCGCGATCACAGCCCAGTGAGCGGAGGGAGTCACGCTGCCTCTGTGTCTCCACGCCCTCCGCGACGGTGAACAGACCGAGGGCATGCGATAGGCCGACGATGGCTGCGACGATGGCGTCCTCGCCGTCGGCAAGTTTGAGTCCGTGAACGAACGACCCATCGATCTTCACGAAGTCCAGCGGGAACTGTCGCAGGTAGGCGAGCGAGGAGAAGCCGGTGCCGAAGTCGTCCAGCCCCACCGGGATCCCGGCATCCCGCAGACCTCTCAGTCCGGTCATGGCCGAGTTCGAGGCCTCCATGAGCACGCGCTCGGTGATCTCGACCTGCAGATGGTCCCGAGGGAGATCGTGCGCGTCGAGGGCGTCCACGACCTCCCTCGCGAACCCGGCATCGGCAAGGCGCCGCGACGTGACGTTGATGCCGACTCCGGTGAAGTCCGTCTGGCCGAACTGGGAGTGCCAGGCGCTGGCCCGCTCGATGGCGTCGGCCATGACCCACTCGTCCATGGTGACCAGGAGTCCGGTCTCCTCCGCCACCTCCAGGAATGCCTCCGGTTCGAGCAATCCGAGGTCGGGGTCGAAGACGCGGACCTGGGCCTCCGCGCTGACGATGCGGCCGCTGTCCAGGTCGACGATCGGCTGGTAATGGACCTGCAGCCGCCCCTCGTCGATGGCGTGCCGCAGCATCCGCTCGGTGCTCAAGCGCCCCACCGCGGTGGTGCGGAGTTCCTCGTCGAACACCTCGGTGCGGTCCCGCCCGCGGTCCTTGGCCCGGTACAGGGCGAGGTCCGCCTCCTGGAGCAGGCCCTGCGGGCTGTGCAGCGCGTCGGCCGTGGTCGCGACGCCCACGCTCCACGTGCACACGAACTCCTCATCGCCCACGCGGAAGGGCTCACGTCCCGCCTGGCTCATCCGATCGCCCAGTTCCAGCGCGGCCGCCTCGTCGTCGACGTCTTCTGCCACGATCACGAACTCGTCGCCTCCGAGGCGGGCGAGCGTGTCGGAGCCACGGACGAATCGGTTCAGGCGTCCCGCCGCCGCCTGCAGCACCGCATCGCCGACCCGATGGCCGAGCGAGTCGTTGATCACCTTGAACCGGTCGAAGTCCAGGAACATCACGGCCAGCACGCCCTTCCCGCGTGCCTGTCGACGCAACGCCTCACGCAGCCGGTCCATCAGGACCGCCCGGTTCGCGAGACCGGTGAGGGGATCGGTCGATGCCAGACGACGCACACGTTCCTCGGCCTTCTGGCGCTCGGTGATCTCGCGCACCGTGGACACCACGAACTCGGATCCCCAGGCTTCGACGCGGCGGGAGGTCGCCTCGGCCCAGCGGTACGAGCCGTCGACGCACCGGAATCGGTGCGTCGTTGTGGATGTCTCGCCGGGTGCGGCGGTGGCGGCGGCGGCTCGCTGGGACGTGAAGTCGTCGGGATGCAGGAACTCGTCCCGGCGGTGGCCCTGGACTTCCTCCGGATCCCACCCGAACAGCCGCTTCGATGCTCCGGAAACGTAGACATATACGCCGTCCGCGGTCGCGACGGTGATCATGTCGCCCGAGGCGCCGGCGAGGGTCTGGAAGTCGCGATATCCCTCTTCGCCGGCACGGCCCAGCCCCGGACCGGGAGAGACGTCGCCCGTCTCCGCAGGATGGATCTCGGCGTCGCTGGGGAGCCTGTCGACCCTCTCCGGCTCCCGGCCTGATTCAGATGCGTCGCGCATGATGCCGCCCCCTGTGGGGATTCGTACCCTCCTGACGCTGGCGACCGCCGAGAGCGAGGGTTCGGTTGTGGGACAGACAGGTCTGACTCGGATGGTATCGCGGATCCCCCATAAGACAACTTCATCCGACCGACCTGTTGAACCTGACGCGGAGGGTGCGCACGCCGATATCGGGTGGGCTCGAAACGAGCCAGATTTCATGGGCTTCCCTCGATGTGAGCTCGACGACCTCTCCGGCCGGCGGCCGGATCGGTGGCACCTGTGAGAGACGGATCTGACCGATCATCTGGAGGCATATCCTTCCGAGCACGATCAGCGCCATTGGGTCCGGCACGAGGGGTCTGAGATGGTTCGCAGTGCGGGAGTGCTCGGCCATACCGGTATCTCAGGCCCGGCGCCGTTCATCGCGACGGGGCTCTGGCTCGAGGAGTCCCGGAGCTCGCGCCTTGGTTGAGTGGTTCGGGTTGCGCGCGGAAGCCATGCCGGGGTAGGGTCGTGCGGTCACCGTCACGCGCCTGCAGTACGTCGCCCGCCCGACGCAAGGAGGCCGTTTATGCGAAGGACCCGGGCCGTGCTGGCCATCGGGGTCGCGATCGCGATCCTCGTTCCCTCCGGCATCGCGAACGCCGCAAAGCCGCACCGGGAGAGCTTTCCCGTCGATTACGTCGTCCCGTTCGATGGCGTCTGCGCGTTCGACATGACCGCGCACGTCGTGGGGAAGAACCACCTCACCATCTTCGTGGACGCCGACGGGAACCCCACCAGGGGGCACC
>JALYMB010000116.1 GCA_030773935.1 Actinomycetota bacterium
CGCCACGACCGTTGCCGGACGGGTCGGCGGCCGCCCGCGACGATCGCGTGAACGGATCGCGCCGGCCACGCACAGTCCGGCCACGGCCCACCCACCGAGCAGCCACGCGTTCGCCACCGGATCGGACGGGAGCTGCGGCCCCTCGCCTCCGGGGCCGGCGATGGCCCGGGGGAGCCACTGCCCGCCGGCGCCGAGGGCGGCCTCGTGCAGCGCGAGCACCATGAGGCCCACACCCGCAAACACGTCGTAGGGGTCGCGCGCCCGCCGGTATCGGTCGATCGCGAGCACGGCGACGCACAGGCCGCCGGCCGCCACCGCCGCGTGGATCGCGAGGGCCGCGGTCGGCGCGTACCAGGGACGCACGAGGCAGGCAGCCGCGACGGCGACCAGCGCGAGGAGGACGACCGCAACGAGACGTGAGGCTCGGGTCACGGGCGAAGTCTAGGCCCGGCCCTCGCCCGCTCCCGGTAGCTACCGGTAGCCGTGCTCCGCGTCCGGGAAGGTGCCGGCCTCGACGTCCCTCGCGAAGTCGGTGACGGCCTGAGAGATCGTGCCGCGAAGGTCGGCGTAGGCCTTCGCGAACTTCGGCTCGTGCTCGCTCAGCCCCAGAAGGTCGTTGATGACCAGGACCTGCCCGTCGGTGCCGGGACCCGCGCCGATCCCGATGGTCGGGATGTGCAGCTCGGCGGTGATGGACCTGCCGAGCTCGGCGGGCATGCCCTCCAGCACGATCGCGAACGCGCCCGCCTTCTCGAGCGAGTGTGCCTGCTCCAGGAGCGTGGTCGCCGCCTCCTCGCCGCGGCCCTGGACCTTGTACCCGCCCATGCCGTGGACCGACTGCGGCGTGAGGCCGACGTGGGCCATCGCGGGCATGCCCAGGTCCACCAACGTGTAGATCAGCTCGATCTGGGCTCCCTCGACCTTGACCGCGTGGGCCCCGCCCTCCTGCAGGAAGCGGACCGCATTGCGAACACCTTCGCTCACGGAGACCTGGTAGGAGCCGAACGGCATGTCGCCGACGACCATGGCGTGCTGCGTCCCACGCGTGACGGCCTTGGTGTGATGCAACATGTCGTCCATCGTGACCGGCAGGGTGGTGCTGTAGCCGAGGACGTTGTTGCCGACGGAGTCCCCTACCAGCAGGACGGGGATGCCCGCCTCATCGAGGATCCGGGCGGTGGGGAAGTCGTAGGCGGTCAGCATGGTGAACCGCTTCCCCGCCTGCTTCCAGGCCCGCAGATCGTTGATCGTGATACTCATCGCTCGCGCCTCTCTCGAAAGTGCACGGCAGTTCCGCGGATTCTACCCCCGGCGCCCGGCTCCGCCCCTCTGGGGTGCGTGTCAGACCCGGGTGCTACGGTTCGCGCTGGTCACGTACACTTCTGGAGGCTCTCCCAGAACTTCCTGCTCCCCCACCGTGGGGGGGCCGTCCAGACCAGAGGAGGTGGGTTTGCGAGAGTACGAAGCCATGCTCATCCTGTCCGCCGAGGCCGACGAGAAGGTCGTCGGTACGGCGGTCGACCGGATCACGAAGGCGATCGAGCCTTCGGGGGGTTCGGTCGGAGCCATCGACCGGTGGGGCCGTCGCCGGTTCGCGTTCGAGGTCGATCGCCAGACCGAGGGGTACTACGTGGTCGTGGCGTTCGATTCGGAGCCCCAGACCATCGCGCCCGTCGAGCGCGCCCTGACCCTGGCCGACGAGGTCATGCGGGCCAAGGTGACGATCCGCCACCCCAAGAAGGCCGGGAAGGCAGAGGAGCCGAAGAGGACCGCCCCGCGGCCCACGGCCGCTCCCGAGCCCCAGACCCCAGCTCCCGAGGCCCAGGCTCCGGCCGCCGAGGCCGCCACCCCAGAACCAGCTTCTCCGGAGACTGCCTCCCCCGAGACAGCCGAAGAGGAAACTGAAACTTCCCCCGCTCCCGCCTGAGGCGGAGTGCGGACCCAGAAAGATAGGTGACAGCACCGATGGCGAACGAGAACTCGGTCACCCTCGTTGGGAACCTGACCGACGACCCAGAGTTGCGATACACCCCGAACGGCGCGGCGGTGTGCAAGTTCCGCATCGCCGTGAACCGGCGCATGCCCGACGGCAACGGAGGCTGGAAGGACGGCGAGGCATCCTTCTTCTCCGTGAACTGCTGGCGCGGGCTGGCCGAGAACGTGGCCGAGTCGCTGACGCGCGGCACGCGCGTGGTCGTGGCCGGCCGGTTGCAGTACCGGGCCTGGGAGAACCAGGACGGTGACAAGCGCAGCGCCGTCGAGATCGAGGCCGACGAGATCGGTCCCAGCCTGAAGTGGGCGACGGCCCGGATCGAGCGCACGCCGCGCTCGGGCGGCGCCACCACCACCTCCGGCAGCGATTGGGGCGAGAAGGTCTCCGTCCCGGCCGGCGGCGCGACCGATCAGGAGGAGACACCGCTGGATGCCGGGTAAAGCGAAATCACGACGCCCCGTCAAGCGTGACAAGGAAGAGAAGGCCTGGCAGAAGAGGGGCAAACGCAAGATCTGCATCTTCTGCAAGGACCAGCTCGATCACGTGGACTACAAGGACGTCTTCACGCTGCGCAAGTTCGTGTCCGAGCGCGGGAAGATCCGCGCCCGGCGCGTCACGGGCAACTGCGTGCAACACCAGCGCGACGTCGCCACCGCCGTCAAGAACGCCCGCGAGATGGCCCTGCTCCCGTACTCGAGCCGATGAGGGTCCTTCTCCAGAAACCCGTCGACAAGCTCGGCCAGCCGGGCGACGTCGTCGAGGTCGCCGACGGCTACGCGCGTAACTACCTGGTGCCCCAGGGCATGGCCATCAAGGCAGCGAAGGGAGCGGAGCGCCAGGCGGAGTCCATGAAGCGCGCGCACGACGTCCGTCAGTCCAAGGAGAAGACCGAGCACGAGGCCGTGGCCTCGAAGCTGATCGCCGCCGGCGGCCTCACCATCCAGGCCCGCGCCGGCGAGGAGGGCAAGCTCTTCGGCTCGGTGACGTCCGCCGACGTCGCCGACGCGATCGTCGCGCAGACCGGTGTCACGGTGGACCGCAAGGCCGTGCACCTGGAGGAGCCGATCCGTACGGTCGGTACCCACGAGGTACGGGTCAAACTGTTCACGGACGTGGAGCCGGTCGTGACCGTGGAGGTCGTGGCGCAGGACTGACACCCCGCACGTTCAGCAACGCTCGAGGCCGGGCTCTGCCCGGCCTCGGTGCGTGGGGAGGGAGATGGGCTGACGCGCGGCAGAGGTCGGGACCGCTCGGCTCGGGCGGCTCGGACGGCGCTCGCTCGCGGTCGTCGGCAGATCAGGCGGGCATAGGCGCCGCCTCGACATCGCCCGACTCCGAGCGACCCGACCT
>JALYMB010000117.1 GCA_030773935.1 Actinomycetota bacterium
GTGGACGCGTGACGCCCCGCGACGCGTGATCCACGCAACGTCTTCGACGAGGAGAAGACGATCCAGCTCGGCGCCTTACAGTTGACTGTCGATTCGTGGACGAAGGCGGCCTCGTGCGCCCCGGCGCGGTTCAACTTTCTGTATACGAGTCGGCACGGTAAGTCGACTCGCGCCGCCCCCGCACGGAAGGTCACGTCTTGGTGCGCGAGTGTCTCCGGTCCCTCCCCACCAAGCCGCGGGGTTGCGCTTGCCTACGCGGGAGATGTAGAACAAGCACCCTACGGCAAGAGGAGGACGACCACCCGAGGTGCCCGCACTGCTCCGGGGCGCGTGGGCCGCAGCAGGACCTCGCATCGACAGAAGTCGACAGAAGGGGAAGGTAGGCAGCATGCACACTCCTGGAACGCATCTTCGCAGGTCCCTCGCAGCGCTTTCGACAGGGGTCCTGCTCACCGCTTTGCTCAGCGCCGTGTTCCCTTCGAACGCCGTCGCCGGGCCGACGATCTGCCCGCCAGACGGTGCCACCGACACCACGTTCCATGGTGGGCTCGTGGTCACCGATGGGAACTTCTGCTCGCTGAGTAACGTGACCGTCTATGGTCCGGTCACGGTCCGTGCCGGTGGCGTCATCGACCTCGAAGACTCGCGCGTGAACGGGGGCGTGATCGTCCAGCCGGGTGGCGAGATCGAAATCGGTATCAGTCTGTTCGGCGGAACCGAAACGCACTCGATCGTGGCGGGAGGCCTGCGTCTCCATGACCCCATCGACTGGGACATCGAGACCGCGACGATCTTTGGGGGCGTCAGGATCGTGGGGGGCGTTGAGTTCAATCCGACGTTCTGCGGAAACACGATATGGGGCAAGGTGAGCATCAAGGACGTCGCGACCGATGAGACGTGGATCGGCGACCCGGAGCCTGAAGAGGGGCTCATCAATGGCCTGCCGTGTGAGGGCAACCGAATCCACGGGTCGCTCTCGCTATCGGACTCGTCTGGGTTCGAGGTGGAGGGGAACGTCGTACAGGGATCCGTCCTGCTCAAGGCGAGCAGTCTGGAACTGAACGGGAACACGATCGGCGGAAGCCTGATCTGTTCGAAGGGGACGGTGATCCTTCCGCCGGCCGGCCCAGACCCGAGCGGCAACTCGGTCCGCGGCAAGAACACCTGCTGAGAGACGGCACCCGCTGGTCAGTTGGCGAGTGAGGCTTGCCGTTTCACCGGGAGCTGAACAGGTCGAATCGGGGCCCGGGGGGTGAGGGTCGGCCGGGTAACACGACGCCCGGCTGACTCCCTACTTTCGGCCCATTAAGTCCACGCGCCCCGGCGCGGGCTGCCGCCCGTTTTGCCGGCCCTCTGTCGCCGTCGCTACATCTTCCCCATGATGCTTCTGACCCCGTCGGCGTCGAACGCGCGCATCGTCTCCGAACGGACGTTCCCTGCCGAGGAGAGCTTCGCCAGGAAGGCCACCCCAGTCTCGTCGTCGGCGAACTCCGAGATCGCGACCATGTCGTACTGACCCATCGTCCAGTAGATCTCCACAGAGCCGCCCATCTCCGCCGCGACCTTCTGGGCTGCCTCGGCGCGATTGACCGTGTCGGCGGCGGTCTTGGCCCCCTGGTCGGTCCAGTTCAGCAGGCTGACGAACCGTGCCATATCTTCCCCCATTCCGTAGGTCCCCCGACTCTACGCCGATCGGGGCAGTTGCGGGATAGCCCTGCAGTACATAAGGCCACGCGCCCGGCAAGGGCCGCCGCACCGAGAATCCGCATTTCCGCACCCGGGGTGGTCAGGCATTGATGCGGGCAAACCTGTCGAGGAACGCGAGCCGAGTTCGGCGCGTAGGAGGAAAGCGGGCAAACCCGAAGCGCGCGGCGAGATAGCCCGTCGCGGCTCGCGCATTATCGCAAGCTATCAGGGCCCGCCCGCTGCGTGCTTCCTCACCCTCCCCCCTGACTTGACCGCGTCAGGCGCGGCGGAGGCGAGGACTCTCGCCGATCGCGGTGACGAGGATGCAGCTCTTGCCCGCCGCGTCGGGCGAGAAAAACTCGGTAACCGCGTCGTCGAAGAATGTGAGACCAGTAGCACCGAAACGGTACGCGTACCCGCCCAGGTACATGCGCCCGGCGACGATGCCGGCCTCGAGCTGCGCGGCACGGTAGCCACGGGCACCGAGTGCGTCGAGGATCCTTGGGAGGTCCGCAATCAGGAAGTGGGTGGCCGCCGCCGCCGCGCCGAGCTCCTGTTCTAGGCAGAGGAACCCGGCCTCCCGGCGGAAGTCGCCGCGCTCCAGGAGCCGGAGTTCGCCGTCGCGAAAAACGTAGGCGCCCGGATCGAGGCCCTGGACTGCGTTCGCGATCAGGTACGGCTCCACAAGATGGGCGCCGCCAGGCGCGTAGTCAGTCGGGATGCCAACCGTGGCTCGTTCTAGGATCGTTCGGAGAACCGCGGCGGGAATCGCGCCGGGCGCGAAGATCCGAGCAGAGCCGCGCCGGCGGAGGACGTCCTCGAGGGAGTCGGGCGCCGTATCGGATGAGAGCGGTGGAGTCGGCTCGACCTCCTCGTCGCCGCCCATGCTGCGCCGCCACGTGCCAGCTTCCCTCGGAGCGTCCAGGCGGCCGGCGTCGTTCGCCTGGAGGATGCCCTGGTAGACGTACTCGGTCCGCGACAACGGCAGGACCCTGAACGAGACCTCCTCGGGCGGCTCCGCGGCGGGTTGGATCTCGGAGTCCGCGGTGCCGATCGGGACCAGGCAGAGCGGGAACTCGCGTTGCTCCTCCAGCCCGAGCAGCGCGGAGACCTCGGCGTCGGCGAACCCTAGGACCACGCGGGCGGGGAGGCGGACCGAGGCTGCCAGGGCAAGGACGTTCGCCAGGATCATGCCAGCGTCCCAGAATAGGTGGCGGTACCCGCGCTCGGTGTACTTCCACGCGGTCCGCCAGGGGATGCCGGTGAGGGCGAGCACGACCGGGGCCCGGGCAACGGAAGGCTCCCCGGCAGCCGCTCGGACCAGGTGACCGCGGTGGTCGCCCTCCCTGAGGCGGGTGAGGGTCGGGCCCTGCGGGTCGAAGTGGTACACGCCGGCGGGCAGGCCTGGGAGGTCGGCGCAGCCCACGTAGACCTCGACCGGGTACAGGGCCCCGGCCGAGGCGTAGTTGCGGAAGTACAGGACCTCGCCGTCGCGGAAGGTCTTGGTGTGGTGTACGCCGGCGCCGAGGACGAGGAGTCGAGCCAGG
>JALYMB010000118.1 GCA_030773935.1 Actinomycetota bacterium
GGTAAGGGCTCCAACCCGCGCGCCGATGTGTACCCCGATGCCGCCGAGCCCTTCTGTCGATCGTCTCGACCTCGCCCGCGTGTAGCCCCACTCGCACCTCCAGGTGGACGTGCCGAAAAGGTGACACCCTTTACCGTCAGATTGGGCTGGGGCTCCCACGCATGGCCGTGCGGTCCAACCGGCCCGGGTGACCGAGAGAGTGCCGATCAGCATCCCGAAAGGCTTCCATGCCGGCTTCCCCGTCACTTCGCCCTCGATCCGTTATCGTCACCAGGCTTCGGGCCGCCGGCTGTGTCTTCGCCGAGGACGAGGCGCGGTTGCTCATCTCCGCGGCGCGGACGTCGGCCCACCTCGCCGCCATGGTCGACCGGCGAGTGGCTGGCCTTCCCCTCGAACACGTCCTCGGCTGGGCGGATTTCTGCGGCTTGCGGATAGCCGTGGACCCCGGAGTCTTCGTACCCCGCCGTCGCACCGAATTCCTCGTCCGCCAGGCCGCCGCCCTCGCCCGCCAGGATGCTGACCCCGCCGGCCAGGTCCTCGCCCGGCCACGAGCTGTGGTCGTTGACCTGTGCTGCGGCTCTGGCGCGGTGGGCGCCGCGCTGGTCGCGGCCCTGGACCGGGTCGAGTTGTACGCAGTCGACATCGATCCCACCGCGGTGCAGTGCGCCCGCCGCAACGTCGCCGCCGCCGGTGGTCAGGTGTACGAAGGTGACCTCTACGAGCCGCTGCCCGCCACGCTGCGGGGCCGCGTCGACGTCCTGGTCGCCAACGCACCCTACGTACCCACCGAGGCGATCCGGCTACTGCCCCCGGAGGCCCGCGTACACGAGCCGCGGGTGGCGCTCGACGGTGGGGAGGACGGGCTGGACGTCCTGCGGCGGGTGATCGCCGCGGCGCCACATTGGCTGGCACCGGGCGGCCACCTGCTGGTCGAGACGAGCGAGCGCCAGGCGCCGCAGACCGTCGAAACCTTCGCCCGCAACGGGCTGATCCCGCGGCTGGCCAGTTCCGACGAGCTGAACGCCACCGTCGTCATCGGAACCAGGCCCGCCATCGGTCGGTGACGCATCTTCCGCGATGACGGTGCGCTCAGGCCTCTCCGACTCGTCGACACCCAGGTAGTGACCACGGGCGCGATCATCGCGACCTACGCTCCGGCCGAGGGGTGACAGAAGGCCCTACTCGAGACCGTTCCAGCCCCAGCGGGGCACCGGCATGCCGCCCGCCACCTGAGCATCTTGCGGCGAGTAGGAGAGGACCTCGCCGACCGCCCACTCCATGTACGCGCGGAGGCCGGCGCGGAAATCGGGGTCATCGGGAAGGCCGGCATCGTCGGCCGCCTGCACGAAGCAGGCAACGAAGCGAGCCCCGAGATCTTCGTCGGCTCCCTGGCCGGCGTGGATGCCGAGCATCGCCGAGTGACCGCCGAACGACTCCGAGTAGCGTGCGGGACCCCCGAACACCTCCGCCCAGTAGTCGGCCAGCCTCTCGATGTGCTGGGGGTTGCCGGGGTGGGAGAAGGGATGGTTCAGCACCGGGTCCTCCAGGCAGCGCTGGTGGTGTGCCGCGGCAAGCACCAGGAAGGCCGGTTCCCCGCCCGTGAACTCGAACATCGAGGGTCGCGCCACGGTCCACAGTTTCGCGCATCGTCTCGACCATCTCCAAGTCGGAGTTGACCCGGTTCCGTGGGCACGTGAACAATTCAACGAGCAGAGCGATGGGAGGTGATCGATGAACGCCGATCCGGACGGCCGGGCAGCAACCCGACTGGGCCGCACCGTACGGGCCACGGCCCATGGCGCGATGACCACGGCGGAGCATCGCGAGCGCCATCATCAGACCAACTGGCTGCGTGACGTCATCCTCGGTGGTCAGGATGGCCTGGTAAACATCCTCGGGATCATCCTCGGCGTGATCGCCGGGGGCGGCTCGAACACCGTCCTCCTCGCCGCCGGTTTCGCCGCGGCCATCACGGAGTCGATCTCCATGGGAGCGGTCGGGTATACGTCCTCGGTCTCCGAGCGCGACTACTACGAGTCCGAACGGGCGCGCGAGGCAGCCGAGATCGACACCATGCCCGAGGCAGAACGCCAGGAGATCCGTGACATCTACGCTACGAAGGGCTTCACGGGGGAGCTGCTCGAGCGCGTTGTCGACACGATCACGGCCAACCGCGACAGCTGGCTGGCCACGATGATGGACGAGGAACTGCACCTGCAGCCGGTGCAGACTTCCGCCGTCTTCCGGAGCGCTGTCGTGATCACGATCGCGACACTCATCGGTCATCTGATCCCGCTGCTTCCGTTCGTGTGGCTCGCCCGGACGCCGGCGCTGATCCTGGCGATCGTGCTCAGCGCCCTGGTCCTCTTCGGAGTCGGCGTCTATTCCGCCGTGACGCTCGTCGGCGACTGGCGGAGGAGCGGCCCGAAAATGGTGGCGATCGGCCTGGGGGCGGCCGGGGTCGGCTTCCTGATCGGTCGACTGTTCCACACGGCGGGAGCATGAGGAGGCGTTCGGCTCGGGTTTCAGCCTTCCAAGCATGCCCAGAGGTACGCCGCGAAGGTGAAGGAGGCGCCCTCGGGTCGAGGAGGCGCCTCCAGACTTCTGCGAGGCCGTGGCGTCCGTCAACGAGCCCGCGTCTAATCTACGAACGGCCCGTTGAACACGGGTACCTCC
>JALYMB010000119.1 GCA_030773935.1 Actinomycetota bacterium
ACGCAGTGGTGTTGAACGCGACCGATCTCCAGCTCGGGCGCGGCGAGACGATCGAGGACACCGGCCGGGTGCTCTCCCGGTACGTGCATGCGATCGTGCTTCGGACCTTCGAGCAGGAGCGCCTCGAGGTGTTGGCGCGCGCGGCCTCGGTGCCGGTGGTGAACTCGTTGTCGGACTTCGAGCACCCATGCCAGGCGCTGGCGGACCTGCTCACGATGCAGGAACGGCTGGGGTCCCTCGCAGGTCGGATCCTGGTGTATCTGGGCGACGGCAACAACGTGGCTCACTCGCTGCTGATCGGCGGGGCGCTCTCCGGCATGACCGTTCGCTGCGCCACACCGCCGGGGTTCGAGCCGATCCCGCAGGTCGTCCACCGGGCCGAGGAGATCGCGGCCCAGACCGGTGGGGAGATCGAGATCCTGCACGATCCGGTGGAGGCCGCCACCGGTGCCGACGTCCTGTACACCGACGTATGGGCCAGCATGGGTCAGGAGGCCGAGGCCGACGAGCGTTCGTTGGTGTTCCCGGCCTATCAACTGAGTCAGAAGCTCGTGGACGCGGCCGCCGACGACGTCGTCGTCCTGCACTGCCTTCCGGCCCACCGGGGACAGGAGATCACCGACGAGGTGATCGACGGCCCGCATTCGGCGGTGTGGGATCAGGCCGAGAATCGCGCCCACACGGCGAAGGCGCTGCTGCTGCGCCTCCTCCGCCTCGCGTAGGGCCGTGGCCCGCGCGAACGACACCGTCGAAGCCCTGCTACTGGAGTTCGCCGATCTGCTGTCCATCGTGTCGGAGGATTCCTTCAAGCCGCGGGCGTACGAGAAGGCGGCCCGATCGGTCGGCGGCTACCACGCGGACCTCTCGGAGCTCGACGAGAAGGGCATCCTCGCGATCCCCAACGTCGGCCGATCGATCGCCGACAAGATCGTGGAGTACCTTCGATCGGGCACCGTGCCGGAGCTCGAAGAGCTCCGATCGAAGATCCCTGCCGGCGTGCGCGAGATGACCGCGATCCCGGGGTTCGGCCCGAAGAAGGCGATGCAGGTCTACCAGCAGCTCGGCATCGACAACGTCGAGGACCTGGTGGCGGCCGCGCAGGACGGCGCGCTGAACGAGCTGAAGGGGTTCTCGAAGAAGACCGAGGACAACATCCTCGCCGGTGTCCGGCGCGTGCAAGAGGCGGGAGGCCGCGTGCACGTGAACGTGGCGCTCGAGCTCGCCCAGCTGGTGCTCGAGCGACTGGGTTCGATCGCGTCGGTCCGCCGCGCGGCCTACGCGGGGTCGCTTCGCCGAATGCGGGAGACGATCGGCGACGTCGACCTCCTGGTCGCCTCCGACGAGCCGGGCCCGATCATGGAGGCCTTCACGGGCTACGGCGTCGTGGACCGGGTCATCGCGAGGGGCGACACGAAGTCCTCGGTGATCACGCGCGCCGGTCTGCAGGTCGATCTCCGCGTGATCCCGCTCGAGTCCTGGGGCGCCGCCATGATCTACTTCACCGGCTCGAAGGCGCACAACATCCGGATCCGCGAGATGGCGGTGCGCCAGGGCCTGAAGCTGAACGAGTACGGCCTGTACGTGGCGAAGACGGGCAAGCTGATCGTCGCCGAGACCGAAGAGGAGGTCTACGAGCGCCTCGGCCTGCCGTGGATCCCTCCCACGCTGCGCGAGGATCGCGGCGAGATCGAGGCCGCCCTCGAAGGCACGCTGCCGAAGGTGATCGAGCTGAAGGACCTCCGCGGCGACCTGCACACGCACACGAACCTGACCGACGGGGTTTCGCCGTTGGAGAAGATGCTCGAGGCCGCGGCCTCGCACCGGTACGCGTACTACGCCGTCACCGATCACGCGCCGGATCTCGCCATGCAGCGCATGACCGACGAGAAGATGCTGGCGCAACGCACCCAGCTGCGGAAGCTGCAAGACCGCTACCCGAAGATGGTCCTCCTGCACGGCTCCGAGCTCAACATCGGGCCCGAGGGCGACGTCGATTGGGGGCCCGGGTTCCTCTCGGGCTTCGACGTGACGGTCGCCTCCGTGCACTCGCACTTCACGCAGCCGCGCGAGGAGATGACGCGCCGCGTGATCCGGGCGATCGAGAACCCGTACGTGAACGTGATCGGGCACCTGACGGGCCGCAAGATCGGAGCCCGGCCGCCGATCGATCTCGACCTGGACGCGGTCTTCCGCGCCGCGGCCGGCACCGGCACTGCCCTAGAGGTCAACGCGTACCCAGACCGGCTCGACCTGCGCGACGAGCACATCCTGTGGGCCCGCCGGCACGGCGTTATGTTCGCGATCGACAGTGACTCCCACGCCGTGCCGCACCTCGATCTGCTGCCCTACGGCGTCGCCACCGCGCAACGAGGGTGGCTCACGAAGGACGACGTGATCAACGCGTGGCCGATCGGCAAGCTCCGGCGGTTCCTGCGCAAGGGACGGCGGGACTGAGCCGGCGGCGCCTGCCGCGGTCGTTCTACGATCGCTCCTCGGTCGAGGTGGCGCCCGACCTGCTGGGCCGCACCCTGGTGCGCCTGCTGCCGGACGGGACGCGCCTGTCCGGGACGATCGTGGAGACCGAGGCGTATGAGCCCGGCGACCCCGCCAGCCACGGCTTCCGCCGCAAGGGGCTGCGGAACGCCACCATGTTCGGGGGCCCGGGGCGCCTGTACGTGTACTTCACCTACGGCAACCACTGGATGATGAACGCGGTCTGCCTGCCGGTCGACATCCCGAGCGCCGTGCTGCTCCGCGCGGTTCGCCCGCTCGAGGGCCTGGAGGAGATGGCGCGCCGGCGTGGCCGTGACCGGGAGGTGGATCTGGCGTCCGGACCGGGCAAGCTCTGCCAGGCGCTCGGCGTGGACCGGTCCCAGGACGGCGAGGACCTCGTGCGCGGACGGACGGTCTGGATCGAGGCCGGCTCGCCGGCGGCGCCCGGTGATGTCGCGGTCGGGATCCGCGTGGGGGTGAACGTGGGCCTGGACAAGGAGTGGCGGTTCCGATTGGAGGGCGACCCTTTCGTCTCGAAGGGGCGCCCCGGACCGCCCCGCTAGGGTTGTGAGGTGTCCTTGGAGACGGTGATCGTGACCGTGCTGGTCTGATACGCGGAGGTGCCCGCCTGGGGACTCTGGGCGATCACGGTCCCCACCGGCTGGGTGGAGACCTGCAGTCGCGCCTCTACGTAGAACCCGGCGCGCTCCAGGAGTTGCTTCGCCCCGCTCTCCGACATCCCGATCACCGACGGCACCGACACCTGCTGCGCCGAGGTCGGCTCCCTGCACACCTTGGTGGGCTCCGTCCCCTCGATGAACGGGAGGGTGTCGATGTTCTGCGGGAGGGTGAACTGGTTGGGCAGGCACAGCGGGTCCTGCGTCACGTCGACCGTCACGTTCAGGTAGGTGACGTTGGGCGTCGGGAACTCCCTCTTCGCCATCCCCTTCGTGGCGTTGTCCATGAAGAGTCGCCAGATCTGCGCGGGCCACGTGCCCCCGTACACGGTGATGCGCGTGCGGGGCGGGGACATCTGGATCTGCCCCTGCGGGAAGCCCACCCACACGGCCGCCGTCAGTTGCGGGATCGCGCCCACGAACCAGGCGTCCCGGTAGGCGTCCTCGGTCCCGGTCTTGCCGATCTGCGGTCGCCCGATGTTCGCGTTGGTCCCCGTGCCGTACAGCACGACCTTCTGAAGGATGTCGTCGGCCACCGCGACCACCCTGGGATCGACCACGCGCTTCCCCTCGGGGTTGGCCTCGAAGATCGCCTTGCCGCGGGCGTCGGTGATGCGGATGACGGGTGTGGGCTGCACGTGCAGCCCGCCGGTCGCCAGGGTGCTGTATGCGGACGCCATCTCCAGCGTGTTGACCTCGTTGGAGCCGAGAACGGCGGAGGGGTAGGCGAGCAGGTCGTTCGTTGGTTCACTCGTCGTTCGGCAGCAGCGGATCCCCATCCGCTTGGCCACCTCGACCACCTTCTCAGGCCCGAGCCGTTCGATCAGCTGCGCGTAGACGGTGTTCACCGAGTTGATCGTCGCCTGCTCGAGCGTGAGGCTCCCGTAGCTGCCGCCCTCGGAGTTGGACACCGGCCACACCTCCCCGTTGTCGAGCGGGATCTCGATCGAGCTGGGCGCGGAGAAGACGGTCTGCGGCGAGATCCCGTTCTCGAGCGCGGCCACCAGCGCGAACGGCTTGAAGGACGAGCCCGCCTGGCGGCCGCTGCTCCCACCGGTGGCGAGGTTCAGCTTGCCGAAGTCGGAGTTCTCGGCCCAGTAGTTGCGGCCGCCGACCATCGCCCGCACGTACCCGGTCCGCGGATCGATCACGGTCATGGCTCCGTACGGATCGCTCTTGTAGGTGAGGACCCCATCCACCGCGTGCTCCGCGAATCCCTGCAGCTGCGGATCCAGCGTGGTGGTGATCCGCAGGCCGCCGCTGAAGAGGAGGTCGTATCGATCCTGCCGCGTCTTTCCGAACCGCGGGTTCGACAGGAACCAGTCCTTGAAGTAGTCCACGAAGTAGGGGTCGTCGTAGCGCGGGACCTCGTCGGGCGGCGTGAGGCGGATCGGCAAAGAGACGGCGCGGTCGTACATGGGTCGGTCGATCATGCCCTGGGCCAGCATCGCGTCCAGCACCTCCGTCCGCCGCCGGAGCGCCTTCCGTGGATGCTGAGCCGGATCGAAGTCGTTCGGGGCAGCGATCGATCCTGCCAGGGTTGCCGACTGCGTGACGGTGAGCTCCTTGGCGTCCTCGTTGAAGAACGTGCGCGCGGCCGCCTGCACCCCGTAGGCGCCCTGACCGAAGTACACCGTGTTCAGGTATTTCGCCAGGATCTGTTCCTTCGTGAGCTCGTCCTCCATCTGCCAGGCCAGCGCGGCCTCGTCGATCTTCCGCCCGAAGGTCTGCTCGCTGCCCACGTACAGGTTCTTGACGAGCTGCTGCGTGATCGTGGACCCGCCCTCGACGATCTCGCCGGACCGCACGTTGATGTAGGCGGCCCGCAGCAATGCCCGTCCGTCGACGCCGTGGTGGTACCAGAAGCGCTGATCCTCGATCGCGACCACCGCGTCCTTGATCGACTGCGACATCTGCGCGTAGCTCAGCACCACGCGGTCCTCGCCCGCGTGCAGCTCCGTGATGAGGGATCCGTCGGCCGCGTACAGGAACGAGGTCTGCGCCAGCTGTTTCGGCTGCGAGTCTGCGAGCTGGGGGAGGCCGCAGGCGGTGCCGGCGGCGATGACGACGAGGAGGCCGAGCGCCATCTGGCGCCGCATCTGCATGGGCTTGCGATGATACCCCTGGTCCCGTATCTGCACTGGTAGCATCCGGTCTTCCATGGCCGATCCGCTCGCCATCCTGACCTCCGGCACCGCCGAGATCGTCCCCCGCGACGGACTGGAGACGAAGCTTGCGCTGGATCGTCCGATGCGCGTGAAGCTCGGGTTGGACCCCACCGCGCCCGCGGTGACGCTCGGATGGGCGGTGGTCCTCCGCAAGCTCAGGCAATTCCAAGATCTCGGGCACATCGCGGTCCTCATCGTTGGAGACTTCACGGCCCGCGTCGGAGATCCCTCCGGCAAGTCGGAGACGCGCCCGCGGTTGTCCAAGGACGAGGTCGACGAGTACGCGGAACGGCTCCTCGAGCAGTTCCGATCCGTCCTGTCCGCCGAGCGACTCGAGGTCCGCCGGAACTCCGAGTGGCTCGAGCCGATGGACATGGAGGGGATCCTGCGTCTCACCTCCTCCACGACCGTCGCTCGCATGCTGGAGCGCGACGACTTCGCGAAGCGGTACGAGTCCCGGCAGCCGATCTCGCTGACGGAGTTCATGTATCCGCTCCTGCAGGGGTACGACTCGGTGGCGGTCGAGGCGGACGTGGAGCTCGGCGGCACCGACCAGTTGTTCAACCTGCTGGTCGGGCGCGACCTGCAACGCGACGCCGGCCAGGACCCTCAGGTCGCGCTGACGATGCCCCTGCTGGAGGGCCTCGACGGCGTGCACAAGATGAGCCAGTCGCTCGGCAACTACGTGGGGGTCGCCGAACCCGCCGACGAGCAGTACGGAAAGCTCATGTCGATCCCCGACGGGCTGATCATCCGGTACCTCCGTCTCACCACCGACCTGGATCCGGCCGAGGTCGACGCGATCGAGGCCGGCCTGGCCGACGGATCGCTTCCGCCCGTCGAGGCCAAGCGGCGCCTCGCCCGCGAGATCGTCGACCGGTACCACGGGGCGGGGGAGGGGCCGGCCGCGGAGACGCGCTTCGACCGGGTGCACCGGGACCGAGAGCTGCCCCGGGACGTGCCCGAGACCCCGATCCCCGCCGCGGCGCTCGAGGGCGGGACGATCTGGCTGCCGCGGCTGCTGGTGGCCCTGGGCCGGGCCGCCTCGAACGGGGAAGCTCGCCGCCTGGTGGAGCAGGGTGGGGTGCGCCTGGACGGCGAGGTGGTTGACGATCCCTCCCGGGAGATGCCGCCCGAGGAGCTCCGTGGGAGGGTGCTCCAGGTGGGCCGGCGCTGGTTCGCACGGCTGGCCTGAGCGGCCGTCGCCGCAGGTCAGAGGGCTGAAGTTGACGCTTCCGTGCCTGCGACGTAGCATCCATATCACGGCGCGGTTCCCCGCGAGGTCTCCTTGGAGTCCCCAGCGGGCGGAGCGTGCCCCCTCGCACCTTGAGAACTGAACAGTGTGTCAAAAGCCAGTGCCTTTCCCGTCATCCGAGAGGCACGGTTCGCCGTGCCTGTCGGCTCTTGACGAGATGTACTGAAACCGTCCGGACACATGGACGGGATCGAGGAGGCCGGCGAGGGATTGCCTCTCTCACCGACCGACTCCGATGAAGGAAGCGAACCCCCGGGCCTTCGGGCACGGGGATCCGTTGATCTCTACGGAGAGTTTGATCCTGGCTCAGGACGAACGCTGGCGGCGTGCTTAACACATGCAAGTCGAGCGAGAGCCTGGAAGCTTGCTTCCAGGGGACAGCGGCGAACGGGTGCGTAACACGTGGGCAACCTGCCCCTCTCACTGGGATAACCCCGGGAAACCGGAGCTAATACCGGATACTCCGGCTGGATCGCATGGTCCGGCCGGGAAAGGTCCGCCGGAGAGGGATGGGCCCGCGGCCTATCAGCTTGTTGGTGAGGTAACGGCTCACCAAGGCGTCGACGGGTAGCTGGTCTGAGAGGACGACCAGCCACACTGGAACTGAGATACGGTCCAGACTCCTACGGGAGGCAGCAGTGGGGAATATTGCGCAATGGGCGAAAGCCTGACGCAGCGACGCCGCGTG
>JALYMB010000120.1 GCA_030773935.1 Actinomycetota bacterium
CACCGCGCCCAGCAGAGCTCGCACCGCCGCGATGCCGTACACGGTGGCCGCGGGGTCCCCGGGTCCGTTGGACAGGAAGACGCCGTCGAACCCGCCGCCCGCGACGGTGCCGGCGGGCGTCGCGGCCGGGAACACGGTTGCCTCGATGCCCGAGGCCGCGAAGCGGCGCAGGATGTTCCTCTTCATCCCGAAGTCGTAGGCGGCCACGCGCAGAACGGGACCGGCGTCGGCGGCGGCGCGCCCCACCAGCGCGGCCGCCTCGTACGGCTCGGAGGAGCTCACCCGCGAGGCGAGATCGGCCCCCACCATGCCGGGGGACTCCCGGATCCGGGCCACGAGATCTCCGGGGTCCAGCTCCATCGTGGACAGGGCCGCGCGCATCGCGCCGCGCTCGCGCAACCGCAAGGTCAGACGGCGCGTGTCGACCCCCTCGATCCCCACGATCCCGGCCTCCCCCAGTTCCTGGTGGAGCGTCCGCTCCGCGCGCCAGTGGCTGGCGATCCGCGAGGCCTCCCGCACCGCGAAGCCGGCGACCTGGACCCGGGCCGACTCCGGGTCCATCGCGTTCACCCCGTAGTTCCCCTGGTGCGGCGAGGTCATCGTCACGATCTGACCTGCATAGGAGGGGTCGGTCAGCACCTCCTGGTAGCCGGCCATGCCCGTGTTGAAGACGGCCTCCCCGAAGGTCTCCCCCTCCGCGCCGAACCCGGTCCCGCGGAGCTCCGTGCCGTCCTCCAGCGCCAACAGGGCGGCCGGTCCCCTGGGCGCGGTCACTACCGGGTGGCCTTCGCGTCGGCCACCGTGAGTTCGCCGCGGAGCAGCGTCATCCGCACCCGTCCGGTCAGCGCGCGCCCCAGGAAGGCCGAGTTGCGGGCCTTCGAGGCGAACGGGGCCTCGACCGTCCAGGTCTCGGCGGGATCGAAGACCACCAGGTTCGCGGGGCGGCCGGGCTCGATCGGCCCCCCGTGGCCCGTCGCCCCCAGGATGCGCGCCGGCGCGGAGGTCATGGCCTCCAGCGCCCTGGTCAAGGGCAGCAGGCCGGGGCCGACCAGGTGCGTGAGCACGGCCGCCAGCGCCGTCTCGAGGCCGATCGTGCCGGGAGGCGACAGGTCGAACTCCGCCTCCTTCTCCTCGATCGCGTGCGGCGCGTGGTCGGTGGCGATCGCGTCGATCGTGCCGTCGGCCACGCCCTCTCGCAGCGCATCGCGGTCTTCGACCGATCGGATCGGGGGGTGTACCTTCAGGTTCGTGTCGTAGGTGACCAGATCGTCATCGGTGAACACGAGGTGATGCGGGGTGACCTCGGCGGTCACCCGCACACCCTCCGCCTTCGCCCGGCGGATCAGTTCCACCGAACGAGCCGTGGAGAGGTGGCAGATGTGCAGGCGCCCGCCCGTCATGCGCGCGATCGCCACGTCGCGGGCCACCGCGATCTCCTCCGCCTCGGAGGGACGTCCCGCGAGCCCCAGCGCGTAGGAGTGCGCGCCCTCGTGCATCTGACCGTCCTCCACCAGCGACGCGTCCTCGCAATGGTCGGCGATCACGACCTCGTGCGGGAACGCCCGCACGTAGGTCAGAGCGTTCCGGAGCATGCGGGCGGTCGGAACGCAGTTGCCGTCGTCGCTGAAGACCCGGACCCCGGCCTCGACCATCTCGCCGATCTCGGCGAGGGATCCGCCGGCCAGCCCCTTCGTGATGGCGCCCACCGGATAGACGTCGGCGAGTCCTGCAGCGGCCGCCTTCTCCCGGACCTCCGTCACGATCCCGGCGTGGTCGGCAACGGGGTCGGTGTTGGCCATTGCGGACACCGCCGTGTACCCGCCGACCGCCGCCGCCCGGGTACCGGTCACGATCGTCTCCTTGTGCTCGAAGCCCGGCTCCCGCAGGTGCGTGTGCAGGTCGACGAGGCCCGCCGCCACGACGAGCCCGGAGCAGTCGATGGTCTCGGCGGCCGGACCGGCCTCGGTCGCGACGCGCCCGTCCACCACCGCGACGTCTCGCACCTCGTCGGTCCCGGACACGGGGTCCACGACACGGCCGCCCGCCAGGATCAGAGGCTCACTCATCCGCGGCCACCTCTCCGCCGGCTCCCAGCAACAGGTACAGCAGCGACATGCGGATCGCGATGCCGTTCGTCACCTGTTCCTCGATCACCGACTGCGGCAGATCCGCCACGTCGGAGTCGATCTCGATCCCCCGGTTCATCGGACCCGGATGCATGATCAGCGCACCGTCCGGGAGCATGTCGACACGGCTCCGGGTGAGACCGAAGAGGCGTGCGTACTCCCGCACACTGGGGAAGTACTCCAGGCGCTGCCGCTCCTTCTGCACGCGGAGGACGTAGCAGACGTCGAGCTTCGGCAGCGTGCCGTCGATGTCGTAGCTCACCTGCACACCCCACGCCGGGGCATCGGGCGGGATCAGGGTCGGCGGACCGATCAACGTGACGTCGGCGCCCATCTTCACCAATCCGAACGACAGCGACCTGGCCACCCGGGAGTGCAGCACGTCGCCGACGATCGCCACGCGCAGGCCCTCCAGGCGGCCCAGCTTCTCCCGCATCGTGTACAGGTCCAAGAGGGCCTGCGTGGGGTGTTCGTGGGTACCGTCGCCGGCGTTCAGGACGCTGCCCTTGATCCACTTCGTGAGCTGCAGCGGGGAGCCGCTGGACGAGTGGCGGATCACGACGGCGTCGGCACCCATCGCCTGCAGGGTCAGGGCCGTGTCCTTGAGACTCTCGCCCTTGGAGACGCTGGAACCGCCCGCGCTGAAGGTGATCACGTCGGCAGACAGCCGCTTGGCAGCGAGCTCGAAGCTGATCCGTGTCCGGGTCGAGTTCTCCAGGAAGAAGTTCACGACCGTGCGGCCGCGCAGCGCCGGCACCTTCTTGATCACGCGCGTGCCGACCTCGCGGAAACTCTCCGCCGTATCGAGGATCCGGATCACGTCGTCGGCCGTGACGTCGTGCATCGACAGGAGGTGCTTGTTCATCGGGACTCCTCCACCACGACGGCGTCCTCTCCGTCGAGCTCGGCCACCAGCACACGCACGTCGTCGGCCCGGCTGGTCGGGACGTTCTTCCCCACGAAGTCGGCTCGGATCGGCAGCTCCCGGTGGCCTCGGTCGACCAGGACCGCCAGTTGGATCTTGCGCGGCCGTCCCAGGTCCATCAGGGCGTCCATCGCCGCGCGGATCGTGCGGCCCGTGAACAGGACGTCGTCGACGAGGACCACGGTCTTGCCGGTCACGTCGAACGCGATCCGCGTCTCGTGGACCTCCGGGGCTTCGGCGTGCATGCCGATGTCGTCTCGATAGAACGTGATGTCGAGCACGCCAACCGGGACCTGCGTCCCCTCGATCCGCTCGATCTCACCGGCCAGCCGGCGGGCGAGATCGTCTCCGCGATTGGCGATCCCCACCAGGGCGAGATCGGCCGCCCCTCTGTCGCGTTCGAGGATCTCGTGGGCGATCCGCGTGAGCGCCCGGCGCACGTCGGCCGGATCCAGCAGCTTGCCGCTCATGCAAGAACCCCCCGCCGGGCAGGCGTGAGGGGGCTCGGGTGCATCCTCATCGATCCGCTCCCTTCCCGGCCTCGCGGGACCGGACTTAAAGGGGAAGTGCTTCCGCTCGGGAGGATACCCGGTGCCGGTGGGGCACCGCAACGACGCCCGGTCGTGCAGCCTCGCGCTCACCGTGACCCGGGCGTACACTTTGATTCACCTCTCGAGGAAAGGTGGTCGTTCGATGCCTGACTGGGCAATCGCTGGAGTGATCGCGATCGTGGTGCTCTTCGGCGCCACCAAACTGCCGGAGATCGCGCGGAACCTGGGCCGCTCGTCCAACGAGTTCAAGAAGGGTCTCAAGGAAGGCGCCGTCGACGCGGAGCCCGCCCCGCGGCCGGCCGAGACGAAGACCGAGGACACGAAGCCCGCCGAGTGACCTCGGGCGGGACGTGCCGCCCCGCCCTACGCGTCCTCCAGTTCCCGCGCGATCTTCCCCAAGATCCCGTTCACGAATCGCCGTGATTCGTCGGCGCTCAACTCTCCCGCCGCCTCGACGGCCTCGCTGATGGCCGCGGCGTGCGGCACGTCGGGCCGGTGGAGCAGTTCGTAGATCGCGACGCGCAGGATCGTGCGATCGAGCGCCGCCATCCGCTCGACCGACCAGTCCTGGGCGTGGCTGGCCAGAACGACGTCGACCTCGACGATCGTCGCCCCCGTCCCCTCGACGAGCTCTCTGGCGAAGGAGGGCACCTCGCGATCCGCCGCCGCCCAGCCACTCAGGACGTCGAGCGGATCGGCGCCGGTGATGTCGGCCTGATACAGGATGTCGATGGCGGTGCGGCGGGCCTCGCGGCGGGAACCCACCGCTCCTACTTCACGCGCTCGACGTAGGCGCCCGAGCGGGTGTCGACCTTGATCCTGTCGCCCTCCTCCACGAAGAGGGGCACCTGGACGACCGTCCCGGTCTCGACCGTTGCCGCCTTCAGCGCGCCGGTGCGCGTGTCGCCCTTCACACCGGGATCGGTCCTCGTCACCATCAGGACCATGGACGCCGTGAGCTCGACGCCGATCGGGACGCCGTCGTGCGTCGAGACCTGCGCCGAGCCTCCCTCGACCAGGTAGTTCGCCGCCTGTCCCACGATGTCTGCCGGGACGTGCAGCTGGTCGTAGCTCTGCATGTCCATGAACACGTAGTCGCCGCCGTCGGCGAACAGGTACTGCATGTCCTTTCGCTCCACGACGGCCAGGCCCACCTTGACGCCCGCGTTGAACGTGCGTTCCAGAACGGCGCCCGTCTTGACGTTGCGCAACTTGCTGCGCACGAACGCCCCACCCTTGCCCGGCTTCACGTGCTGGAACTCCACGATCTGGAACAACGTGCCGTCCAACTCGAGGGTCATGCCGTTCTTGAACTCGTTGGTACTGACACTCACGTCCGGTTCAGCCTCCTCACAGCTCGATCAGATCCTTCGACGAGCCCGCCATGACCCGGCAGCCGTCCTCCGTCACGACGACCATGTCCTCGATCCGCACGCCACCCAGTCCCGGGACGTACACGCCGGGCTCCACCGTGACCACGCTCCCCACGGGCAGCTCGTCGGAGCCCCGGCGCGGGAGGCCGGGGCCCTCGTGGACCTCCAGCCCCACGCCGTGGCCCAGGCCGTGCGAGAAGCGCTCCCCGTAGCCGGACTCCTCGATCACGCGGCGCGCTGCTGCGTCGGCCTCACCACCGGTGACGCCACCCCGCACGGCCCCGATGCCGGCCTGCTGTGACTCCTGCACGACCGCGTAGATCTTCCTCAGCTCGGGCACGATCTCGCCGAAGGCCACGGTGCGCGTCATGTCTGCGTGGTACCCGCCCCACAGCGCGCCGAAGTCCATCTTCACGATGTCGCCCTCCTCGAGTGTCCGGTGACCGGGCTCGTGGTGGGGCTCCGCCGCGTTCTCGCCGAAGGCCACGATCGTGTCGAACGACAGGCCGTCCGCGCCGGCGCGGCGCATCGCGTACTCGAGCTCCTGGGCAACCTGCCGCTCGGACAGCCCCACGGCGAGCTTCTCCAGGATGTCCTCGAAGGCCTGATCGGTGGCGTCCTGCGCGGCCTGGATCAGCTCGAGCTCCTGCGGGTCCTTGATCCACCGGAGCCGCTCCACCTCGTCCCCCACCGCCACCAGCTCGACCCCCGCCAGGGCCTTCTCGAGGGTCCGCAATGTCCGCACAGACAGATCCGCGTCCTCGAATCCCAGCCGGGCGATCCCGCGGGCGGCGCAGGCGTCCCGCACGACCTCGGCGAAGTTCTGACTGTAGGTGACGCGCTCCATGTCCGGCACCTCACGCCGCGACTGCTCGGTGTAGCGGCCGTCGGTGAAGAACACCCCTGCGTCGTTCGAGACGAGGGCCTGAGCGTTGGATCCGGTGAAGCCGGTCAGGTACCGCACGTTCGGCAGACGGGTGACGACGATCGCGTCGACCCCCAGCCTGCCGAGCCGCTCGGACAGTCGGGTCTTCCTCATGTGGTGATCCACGGCATCGCCTCCAGCGCCAGATGATAGCCACCGGCCCCCAGGCCGATGATCGAGGCCCGGCAGACCTCCGCGATCACCGAGTGACGGCGGAACTGCTCGCGGGCATGGATGTTGGACATGTGCACCTCCACGACGGGCAGACCGCAAGCCTCGATCGCATCGCGCAGCACGTAGGAGTAGTGGGTGAGCGCACCCGGATTGATGACGACGGCTCCCGTCCCGTCGTCGGCGGCGCCCAGCAGCCATCCGACCAGGTCACCCTCGTGGTCGGACTGATGCCAGACCACCTCGTGGTCCAGCGGGGCCGCACGCTCCTGCACAGCCGCCATGATCTGCTTCAGGGTCTGCGACCCGTAGGTCTCCGGGTCGCGGCGGCCGAGCGCTCCGAGGTTCGGGCCGAACAGGTACAGGATCTTCATGCTGCAGCTCCCATCTCCTCGAGGACCTCCACGATCGCGGTCTCCGGCACATCGTCGACGATCACGGGACGTCCCACGTCCTCCAGCAGCACGAAGCGAACCCCACCCTGGTACTTCTTGTCGAGCGCGAACGTCGCGAGGATCGCTCCCGCCGCCGGCAGGGGCCCGCCGGTCTGCAGACCGAGCGAGGAGAGCAGACGCATAGTGCGTCCCGCGAGCCCGGGCGCCGCACGGCCCAGCCGCTCCGCCAGGCGGGCGGCGAACACCATCCCGACGGCGATCGCCTCGCCGTGCGTTCGGCCTCCGAATCCCTCGAGCCGCTCGAGGGCGTGACCGAGGGTATGTCCGTAGTTGAGCACCAGTCGCCGCCCGGTGTCGCGCTCGTCCTCCGCCACCGCGGTGGCCTTGACCCGCACGCATCGGGCCACGAGCCCCTCCATCGCGCCGGCCTCGCGCGCCAGGACCGGCGCCGGGTCGTCCTCGAGGTCGGAAAGCAGGGCCGGGTCAAGAGTGAGGCCGTACTTCGCCACCTCCGCCAGGCCCGATCGGAAGTCGCGATCGGGCAACGTGGTGAGGGTCCCGACATCGGCGAGCACGGCCACCGGCTGGTGGAAGACGCCCACGAGGTTCTTGCCCTCCGGAAGGTTCACGGCGGTCTTTCCCCCCACCGCCGCGTCCACCTGGGCCGTGAGCGTCGTGGGCACCTGCACGAAGGGCAGACCCCGCATGTACGTTGCGGCCAGGAAGCCCGCCAGATCGCCGGTCGCCCCCCCGCCCAGGGCGAGCACGACGTCGGACCGGTGGGCGGACTGCGTCGCCAGCTGATGCAGGAGCGTCTGGTGGACCTGGAGGGTCTTGGCGTCCTCCCCCGCCGGCACGGTGAGCGGGACCGCCACCACACCCCGCCGGGCCAGAGCGTCGGCCAGCCGGCCGAACCAGGCGTCGGCCACCACCCGGTCGACGACCACGAAGGCCTGCTCCGCTCCGGGCAGGTCCGGGAGATGCTCCCCAGCCGTCGCGATCACATCCGAACCGATCGTGACCTTGTAGGACCGTCCGGGGATGGGGACGGTCACGCGGACCAACGCAGCTCCTCCTCGATGGCGACCGCCACCTCTGCCGGTGTCCCGCTGCCGTCCACGACGTGCGCGGCGAACTCCCGGTAGAGGGACTCGCGCTCCTGGAGGAGCCGCTCGATGTCGCCCTCGCGGCGGATCAAGGGGCGGTCGCTCGCGGGTCGGACGCGGGCGTGGAGCTGTTCGAGCGGAACGTCCAGGTACACGGCCACCCCGGTGGCCCGCAGCGTGATGCGGTTCGCCGGCTCCAGCACGACCCCGCCCCCGCACGCCACCACCGAGGGATCCTGCGTGCCGGCCTTGACCAGGGCATCCGCCTCCAACGCTCGGAAGGCCGACTCCCCCTGCTCCTCGAAGATCTCCAACACGCCCCGGCCGGTCGATCGCTCGATCTCGGCGTCCAGGTCGATGAAGGGCACCCCCAGCCGCGCCGCGAGCTCCCGTCCGACCACGGACTTGCCCGCGCCCGGCATCCCCACCAGGTAGATGATCACACCAGTCCCTCCACGTACCGCGCCAGGTTGCCGTGGGTCTCCGGCAGCGAATCGCCACCGAACTTCTCCAGGACCGCGTCGGCCAGAACGAAGGCCACCGCCGCCTCGCCCACCACGCCCCCGGCGGGAACGGCGCAGACGTCGGTCCGTTGCTTGATCGCCACCGCCTCGGTGCGCGTGGCCAGGTCCACCGTTGCGAGCGGTTTGGGCACCGTGGAGAACGGCTTCATGGCTGCGCGCAGGCGGATCGGCTCCCCCGTGCTCATGCCGCCCTCGATCCCCCCCGCCCGCTGGGTCCGGCGCCCGATCGCTCCCCCGCGAAGCACGATCTCGTCGTGCGCTCTGGAGCCGGGCCGGGCCGCGGTCGCGAAGCCGTCGCCCACCTCCACGCCCTTGACCGACTGGATGCTCATCAACACGAGCGCCAACCGCGCGTCGAGCTTGCGGTCGAAGTGCACGTGCGAACCCAGGCCCGGCGGGCATCCGTACGCCAGCACCTCGAAGACCCCGCCCAGGGTGTCGCGCGCCTTGCGGACGGCGTCGATCTCGGCCACCATGCGCCGCCCCGTCTCCGCGTCCAGGCATCGAACGGGCGAGGCGTCGACGGTGGGCAGATCCTCGGGGGTCGGGCGCGCCGCCCGGGCGGAGGTCTTCACGCGTCCGATCTGCACGACGTGGGAGAGCACGGCGATCCCGAGTTGGGCCAGCAGCGCCTTCGCCACACACCCGATCGCGACGCGCGCCGCCGTCTCCCGCGCGCTGGCACGCTCCAGCACGTTGCGGACGTCGTCGAAGCCGTACTTCTGCGCACCCACCAGGTCCGCGTGGCCCGGACGTGGCCGCGTGAGCTTCTGTCCCTCCTCGATCTGGCCCTCCACGCCCATCAATCCGCGATACTTCGCCTCGAACTCCGTATTGGGGATCGTCACGGCGACCGGCGAGCCGAGGGTCCGACCGTGCCGGACCCCGGCGAGGATCTCGAAGCGGTCCGTCTCGAACTTCTGCCGGCCGCCCCGACCGTGCCCGGCCCGGCGCCGGGCCAGCTCGGCCGCCATCTCCGCGGGCGAGATCGGCACGCCCGCCGGCATCCCCTCAAGCACGGCCACCAGGGCTTTCCCGTGCGATTCCCCGGCCGTGAGCATCCGCAGCATGGCCCACATCATAGGGACCGGCCGGTGCG